>CAZXTX010000183.1:0-2980 GCA_964643695.1 uncultured Mariniphaga sp.
TCAAAATTTTCACGCAGAACGGCAATTTTATCCTGAGCCAGATTTTTAAGGTCGTTAAGTGCCTTGCCAGTCAGCTTTTTCTCTTCGGCAACAACATTCTTAAACTCTGAAAAAAGCTGGTTTACAACTCCTTTTTTACTCATATATTTAATTCGTAACTCTTCCAGTTCCGCTTTTGTGGAAGCAGTTGCATTTTCAATTTCAACACGCAGTGCTTTAATTTTTTCCAGCATGGCAATCTGACCTTTTATTTTATTAAGTGGCAAATATAATGATTCCTATAAAAAACGGGATTCAGATAAACCTGAATCCCGTTTTTACAGTTATAATTTCAGATTTATTTACTTAAATCCTTAATACGTATATTTCTGAACTTCAACTCATCGCCGTGTCCGAGGAATCCTATGTAGCCCGATGTGCGTTTCAGGCCGGGATGATCCCTGCCGTCGAGAGTACCGTTTTTACTTGCTTCGGCAATGTCGCCGTCCAGAATAACAGTTCCGTTAAGCGTTACCTTTACCCTTGTTCCCTGAACCAATGCTTCCTGCACATTCCATTCACCCACCGGTTTCAGAAAACCGCGTTTTGCGGCTATTATCCCGTAAACCGAACCATGATACTGATATTCGGCAAGTTTTGCATAAATGGGTGCGGTATTGTCAAGTATCTGCAGTTCCATTCCTTCGTATGCGGCATCGCCGGTAAGCGGTGCACGAACTCCCAGACCGTTGTTTGCTCCGGGGGTAAGCTGAAACTCAAACCTGATAACAAAATCACTGTATTCCCTGTCGGTATATAAATTTCCGTGACCTCCGCGTGATGGCTTTACCACCAGTTCGCCGTTTTCGGCAAAGTAGTCGGTGGTATTTCCCTGCCAGCCGCTGAGGTTGATTCCGTTAAAAATTGAAACAAAACCATCTGCTTTTTCTTCCTCTGTTAAACCTATTTCATCGGTTTTAATCTCTTTCACGTAAACATCCCGAAATTCAAGTTCATTACCGTGTGCCTGCAGCTCAATTGTTCCTTCTTCAAAAATCGGAATACTGCGATTCCAGTAGTTATCCATTTTAACATTGTCAACAACCAGTTCACCATTCAGGTAAACCGTAACGTTTTCGCCAACCATGGTTATTCTGAAAGTATTCCATTCATCAATAGGATTGTCGGCAACTTTCAGCGGGTCACGGATATTGTCAGGGTTGTTGTTGTATAATCCGCCCGAACCTACCTGAGCACCAACATCCACACGTGAGGTATCCCAAATCTGAACCTGCGGTGTTCCGCGCAGATAAATTCCACTGTCCCCCTCGCGTGTAATTTTCCAGTCAACAACCATTTCAAAATCCCTGTATTTTTTCACAGAAACCAAATTTGCACCGCGTCCGCTAAAAATAATTTTACCATCTTTTACGCTCCAGTTTTCCACCATCTTTTTGTTGGCTTCTTCCTGAGCTTTGGCACGCTGTGCATCACTCATTTTTGCAATTTTTATGGGATTTCCGTCTAACAGCATACCCTGCCATCCGTCCAGATTTTTACCGTTAAACATTGAAACAAAACCTTCATCCCCGGGCATTTGTGCCAGATAGTTGTTGATATTAATAATGTCATATTCACTGTCTTCTCCGGTTATAACCGATGCCACACGTTCCAGAAGCTTACTCGGAATATCGCCTGCAAAACTGTTTTTACCGTTTGAATCAGGCATTGCAATTTTCATGATTGCACGTGCAGTTGTTTGCTGAAGGTCTTTATTGCCGATATATTGCTCAAGATAAACCAGTGAAAGAAAAGTTTTAAGGTTGCCAATTGCCGCAATAATCTGTTTCTGGTCATCTGCATTTGAGGCAAACGGCATAATTTTCCGGTATTGCAGCAACTTCTGGTCATCGGGCAGGTTTGCCGTGCGCACCTGACGCACAAAATTTGAAACAGCCTGTGAGCGGTAATTACCGGTTGAACTTTCTGCAACTTCGTACAGCGAGGCGGCAGCCGAATAATCTTTCCATGAAGTAAGAGCTTTAAAAGCTGGTTCTTTCAGATTGCCCGACGAACTTTTAAAATATTCAGTAATGGTTTGTAAAGCAGCATCACTGCCAATTTCGGGTAGAACAGGTAAAATCCGTTCTTTTTTACCGGTTGTTCTCAGTGCGTTAAGCAATTTCCCGCTTTCAGTTTTTTCAGAATCAACACCTTGTACAGCTGCTATAATTCCCTGCTGAACCTGCTGAATTTCATCTTCATTTTCAACATTCATCAAAAGATTGATGAGTGCATCCAGATTTTTTTCTGTTGAAATATTTTTGAAAGCACTAAATGCCGATGCTTTTTCAGCCGAATTTTTTGAATTTGTCAGTGCTAAAATCTCATTAAAATAATCGTTGCCTGATTTTGCTGCAATTACATCAATAAGTGCAGATTTTGATTCACCTGACAAGGCTTTCATACGGTCGGCCAGCGGTTTCAGCTGTTTTTGTCCCACTATCTGAAAAAAAGCCTGCTTTACTGCTTCGGCATCGTTCCCCTTTTCAATGTGATTCAGAAGAACCGGAACAGCGTCTTTGCCTTCAAGCCTTGTTAAAGCTTCAATAGCTGTTTCACGCACGGCAGGTGATGCATCGTTCAGATTTCCCGAAACAAATACGGTTGCAAGCTTGTCACCGCGGTGGCCGAGCATATCGATAATTTCCGTTCTTGCTTCTTCCGATACGGAGCCGGCTTTATTTATCCACATTTTTGTTACATCTGCACCACCAATATTTTCAGAAATATTTAAAGCACCGTTTCTGAATTCCTTGTTGCTGCTTTCAGCTGCTTTCAGCAAAAGCGGCATTGCTTCGGCACTAAAATGTCTGGTATAAAGTGAAAGTGCAGTAGTGTAGTTGTGTAAATTTTCGTCAGACTGGTTTGCCTTAAAAATTTTCTTGAATGCCTTGCGGCTGAGTTTGGTCTCGCCGTTTTCGGCAAGGCGGCCTGCATA
>CAZXTX010000183.1:3080-6367 GCA_964643695.1 uncultured Mariniphaga sp.
ACAACCGGTTCGGTCAGCCCTTTATTACCAATATATTTTTTAACGGCATCAATTGTATTGTCGGTTCCTGCCAGATTTAACTGATTGAGCAAAAAAGTTCTTACTTCGGTATCGGAACTCTTTTCAAGTGCAGCCAACAAGTCGCTTTCCACCTGTTTAAGTGCCTTTTCATTTCCGGAATCGCTGACAAACCTTGCCAGTCCGTTAATGGCAAAACGAACGGCAGTGTCATCGCCCTGTCCGGCAGGAGTAAGCTGACCGGAAATTTTCGCAAACCCTTCCGCACCAAGTTCTAAAAGTTCATTCATAACCTTGTCACGATGGACTAAGTCATTTGCAGGCATTTGTGCAAGTGCATCTGCAATTTTGGTATCAAGTGTCCTTCTGTCCTGTGCAAAAGAAGTTATGGTAAGCAGAGACAGAACAAGTATTGCTGTAAATTGAAATATTCTCTTTTTCATTTTTATCATTTCTTAAATTAAAATGTTTTATCAGATTGTCCACGGAGCACGCATTGGCGGGTTAATCAGCCTGTTAGCTCCTTCGTCATTAACAAATTCAAGCTTTTCAGGATCAAAATTGAGTGTCCGTCCAAGCCTTACAGCAACAATTCCAAGGTTTACCAGTGTTGACGACCAGAAACCGTTTGTTTCATTAAGAGCAAATTTTTTGCGTGTTTTCACCGAATCGGAAAATATTGAAATCTGAGGTTCCGGATCGGGCAGTGTTTTCAGGAACGATTGTAAATTCGGTATATCCGAACGGAAACCGCGATAAATTTTTCCGTTTGGCCCTTCGATGTATGCAGCGTCCTTGTCCCTGTTTTCACCGTCAAGAATTATCTGGCATCCGTCGGCATAGGTGTATGTAATACGTCGCCATGAGCCTACCGCATCATAGTGCTGCTGAGGTGCATCCACTTCAATTTTTACGGGTGCGGTATTGTCTTTGCCAAGCATATACTGTACGGGGTCCAAATAGTGCTGTCCCATATCTCCCAGTCCTCCTCCGTCGTAATCCCAGTATCCCCTGAATTTTGAGTGTACTCTTTCGGGGTTGTAAGGTTTATACGGTGCAGGTCCCAGCCACATGTCATAATCCAGAGTTTCGGGTACCGGCATCGGTTTGAGATTATGTTCACCGCTCCAGTAAAATTTCCAGTCGTAACCGGTAATTCCGCTTACGGTAAATTTGAGCGGCCATCCCAAAATACCACTGTCAATAACTTTTTTCAGCGGTTTTACATCGGTGCCAAGTCCATAAAACGTATCTTTAAATCTGAACCATGTATTGAGCCTAAACATACGTCCGTGCGCATTAACAGCTTCCATAACTCTTTTTCCCTCGCCAATTGTGCGGGTCATCGGTTTTTCACACCAGATATCCTTTCCTGCCTTTGCTGCTTCAACAGACATAATACCGTGCCAGTGAGGCGGGGTGGCAATATGCACTATATCAACTTCGGGTAACTGAATCAGTTCCCTGAAATCGCCGAAAGTTTTAACACTACCGTCAATCATACTTTTTGCACGATCAAGATGCAGGCGTTCCACATCACAAATGGCTACAACGCGGGTACCCTCATATGGAATATGCCCGCGTCCCATTCCACCAACTCCGATTATTCCTTTGGTAAGCTGGTCTGACGGAGCCAAAAAACCATTGCCACCCAAAACGTGGCGGGGAACAATGGTAAAACCTGCACCGGCAACCAGTGCTCCCTTTAAAAATTTCCTTCTTGAAACAGGATTTTTATTACTCATTTTAACTCAATTTATATTTTTTGTAAAAGAATTTTATGCTCATAAATATCAAAAGTCTCTTTTTTAAAAGACTTTTATTATATAAAATGACAAAGATAGTATTTGCTTATTAAAAATTTATAAAACTGTTTCTAAATATCTGCCATTTCAAGCAGCCATCTCAGATGATGTTTTGCAGGTTCAGATTTGGAATTTTTCAAGGCAGATTTATATGCTTTTTTCAACTTTTTCAAATCTTTTTTTGTACCATCCGGTGCGGTTGCCTGTGCCATCATGTTAAAAAGTACCTGCTTTGCTGCCGAAGAAGCTTCCGGATTTTGTTCGTCAACCATTTTTGTAAGGTATTTCACAATTGGTATTCCGATTAATTCGGCTGCATCCATTGCCTGTTTTCTGAAAACCGAATCACGGTAATAAAAACCTTTGGCAACATAATCGGGTTCCAAATCCAGATTTCGAACTGAAATATTTCGCAAATGAACAAACTCGCCTTTTTTGCTGTGGTTCGACTGAAACCCTATTGCACCCGACCAGAGCTTTCCTTTCATTGTTTCAACAGTATCAACGCGGGCTTCGGTGGTTATTTTTCCGTCAACCAGGATTGTAATGAATTCCCTGTCGTATATTATCTCCATTTCATGCCAGATTCCGGTTGTTTCGTCAGGGCGGCTGGTAACGGCAACATGCCCGTAAAGTGAGCCGGTGCAATGCAAATCATCACGGTAGGGAGTCCACGGTGCCAGAAGCTGTATCTCAACACCGGTTCCCCAAGGATTTTCGGGTTTGCAGCGAATCAGAACACCGCTGTTACCAACTTCGGAAAGCAGATATTCAAATTTAAAATGGTAATTGGCAAATTCTTCTTCAGTAAAAATATCGCTGCCCCCCGGAGGTTCGCCCATCATAATTCCATTTTTTACCTCAAAACCGGTAATTTTTCCGGGCATAATCCAGCCGGTCAAATCTTTACCGTTAAAAAGCGAAACATACTCTTTTTTGTTTTTTTGCGAAAATCCGGTAACAGAAATTACCAAAAGAATCAGAACAAAAATATTTTTTCTCATTATCACGATTTTAACATTAATATTCAGGAAGCTGCCAGGGTGAGCGGTATTTTCTCGACAACAAAAAATTTGCTCCGACATCATTTATAAACTTCTCGTTAGCACTGTCCCAGTTCAGTTTGCGTTTAAGGCGGAATGAAATAAGTGCCAGATGCATGGGAAGAGTCATTTTTCGGGCATATTCAAGATTACTTTCAGGGTGAATGCGTGATTTGACCGAATCCAGAAAATTTCGCTGATGCCCCGGTGAGCGGGGCAAAGTTTTCGGAATTTCAGGCAAATCTGTAAAGGTTTCATTTCCGATTTTAATATACCGGTTTTCATAATCGCAGGTTAATGTTCCTTTTTCGCCTTCAAAGTGGGCACCAATATGCATTTTATCGGAATTTGGTACTTGAGGTGGTTTGGTTGTCCAGAAAACATTTAGGTCTTTAAACTTATAATCAACATCAATCCATTT
>CAZXTX010000184.1:0-3159 GCA_964643695.1 uncultured Mariniphaga sp.
ATTTTCAAAAACCAATTCTCCCTTTACATATGTTTTTTTAACATCCACTTTATAATTATCCATACTAAAAACCACTATATCCGCACGTTTCCCCTCTTCCAGCACTCCCCGGTCATTCAATCCGTTAAGTTTGGCAGGATTAGTACTTGCCATTGTAATTGAATCACTGAGTGTACAGCCTGTAACCTGCATAACATACCCCACTCCCTTGCTAAGCGGAGCAGCAGATCCGTAAAGTACCTGTTGTGCAGGATAATGCAGTTTTCCTTCAACGGTGAGTTCAATTGTTTCACCGGTTGATGTTTTATATTCACCCGGTTCCAGTGCAGCATAGTGCGTTACATCAGAGGTAACCACAATTTTATCAACTCCTTTAACTTTGTAGAATACCTGAATTTCTTCGGGCAACAGATGAAATCCATCACAAATTATGCTTATACTCAAACGGTCATCGGCCAACTGAGACCAGAACGGATTATAATGGCGGTTTATCATATTTGCTGCACCATTCCCGAGATGTGTCGCTATTTTGGCACCATTATCAATTGCAGAAACAACTGTATTTGTATCGGCATTATGATGGCCGAGTGCAACTGCTATTCCTTTTTCAGTACATTTTGAAATAAAATCCATTGAACCTTCCAGTTCAGGTGCCAAAGTTACCTGCAACACTTTTTTTCCTGAAGCTTCATAAGATTCCATAAACTCATCCCAGTCAGGTGTTTTAACAAATGCCAGCGGATGTGCTCCCCTGTATCCGTCTTCAGGATTGATGTACGGGCCTTCAAGATGAAAACCGGGAACAGAACCCAGCAACTTTTCATCATCGGCTGCTTTGGCAAGAATTTTCAAATTGCGTATAAACACCTCTTTGCTGTTAGTTGTAAGTGTTGGAAGATATGATGTAACACCTTCTTTCCAAAGTGCCCTGGTTGCTTTTTCAATACCTTCGGGAGTTAAATCACTGTCGCCAAAAGCAAATGAAACTCCCGCAAATCCGTTCACCTGATTATCAAAAAAACCGGGAGCTATATAATTCTGCCCTGCATCAACAATTACATCTCCTTCCTGCGAAACATATTCATCGGCTTTTAAAATCTTCTCAATTTTACCTTCGGCGCAGATTAAAACTAAATTTTCTTCAATTGTACCGGGAAAAACCATTTTCCCATTTTTAAAAACTAATCTGTTCTTCATTTTTAAAACTTATATAATTAATTAATGATTTTTTTATTGAACTGCTGTACTCATTTTGCTCCTTTTCCAGCTTTTAATTCTATATCCGTAAGCGGCAAACCAAACAATATAAATGAAACAGGGTATAAACACCCAATAAGCAGATTTCATAGCTTCAAAAGCAGATACTGATGTATTTATATCAACAAAATAATTATAAACTATTGGCATAATTGCACTGCCTGATAAAGCCATTACAAGAAAAGATGCACCTAAATTGGTATGCCTTCCCAGCCCGTCAATAGCCAGCGGAAAAATAGCGGCATATAAAAGTGCATTTGGAAGTCCCATTAAAACAAGAAACCAAACAGACACATCGGTTGTCATTCCAAGTAAATTAACGCTTCCGGAAACTGTAATTACTAAAACTGCCAATATTAAGTTCAGAGATGCACAAATCAAAAGTGCATTTCTTTGCTTTATATATTTAGGAATAAGCATAATCCCTAAAAAGTAACCGACTAAAGTCATTACCATGGTATAAGATGGAATGTTTTTAGCAGGCCCTGCAAGACTTAACCCCATTGTTCCGGCATATTTTATACTGGTCCCTAATGCAATCATCTGTGTACCTATATGAAAAAACATAGCCACAACCCCAAACATCAATGCCGGATACTGAAAAATTGATTTTGAAGTATTTTCATCTCCTGAAGTACTTTTATTCATCACTTTTGGGTCTAATTCAGGCAGCATTGAATAACGCACTACAATCCCAAATAGAAATAATAAAATACTTAATATAAGATAAGGCACTATTACTCCCCTGACCAGTGTATCCAAAGCAGTTTCGAGTGCTGCACCCGATAATGCACCTGCCTCAATTTGTTCAATCAGAATTCTGTCTGACTGACGTATAACAACAGCTGCAAATAACAGATTAGCAACAATTCCTGCAAATTTATTACCTGTTCCAACAATACTCATACGTTTTGCAGCACTTTCAATTGGCCCTATAATTGAAACATACGGATTTGCAGCCGACTGCAGAATGGCCAGTCCGATACCAAGTAAAAACAAACCAACTAAAAATATCTGATAGGTTCGCCAGTAAGCTGCCGGAATAAAGAGCAATGCCCCCAATGACATGAACCACAAACCATACATCATACCCTTTTTATAGCCAACCCTGTTTAAAAGAAAAGAAGATGGTATAGCCATTACAAGGTATGATATGTAAAAAGCAAATGTTACCAGATAAGATTCAAAATTTGACAACTGGCAGGTTAACTGAAAATAAGGTATTAAAATAGTATTTACCCAGGAAACCAATCCGAAAATAAAAAACAAAAACGCCAAAATAATCATTGAATATACCGTAGTGCGCCTGTTCATTTGAGTCATAATATTATTATTAAAATGTTTTGTAAATTATACTTTTAAATACTCCACATCAATCCACTTTCCGGTTTCTGCTGATTTCTCCAATGCTTCAAGCACCGAAACACAATTAAGAATACTCTGATGTGTCCGGGGTTCTTTACCTGTACGAAACATTTCGGCCATATCGGCATAATTTTTCGGCGGGTCTTTCTCTTCTACTTCAGGCTTCAGCTCAATCAGCTTTTTTGGCGTTTCCACAAATGTTTCCCAGCCGCCTGCCTTACTTTTAAATACAAGAGTTGCAAACAACCCGGATGAAAACCTTACACTGGCATTTCCATATTTCCCGTTTCGGTTAATTTTTACCTGTTCTATATCTTCACCAAAAATGTACATAAGTGGCTGAACAATATGTACTCCGTAAAAGAAGAAACCTCCCCACGGGGAATCCAGGTCTGCTGGTCCGGTACGTATAACCTGAGAAATTCCTTCCATTTTTTCGACCTGTTCTTTCATATTGAAAGTACCATCAGAATGTGCTATGGAACTGTATGATGTTACCGGTGTGCCGTATTTTTGTGCAAGTTTCAAAAACTCCTG
>CAZXTX010000184.1:3259-6337 GCA_964643695.1 uncultured Mariniphaga sp.
ATTGTATGTGAATTTTCCGCACCAATAATTCCAATTCTTATTTTTTTCTGTGACTGTTCACTAAAAACCGGACCGGCAATCAAACCGGGTGCAACTGCTGCCAGTGCAACACCTTTTCCTGTAGTTTTAATAAAATCTCTTCTTGAATTCATCTCTTTGTAATTTTAGAGTTTCATTTCCCAGCCTTTCTGATATTCACGCGACCAGAGCTTTTGTGCTTTTTTGTCACCTACTATATGTCCGTTTTCGGGATTGATATTTAATGAACGTCCAACTCTTTGCGAAATATTGCCAAGCTGAACCAGAGTTGTGCTCTTATGTCCCGAATCAATATCGGAAACAAGTTTTTCACCTGACAGAATATTATTAAAGAGATTTCGTATGTGTAAAGAATCAAGATGACTGGATGGATTTGCCAAATCACGCGGATCAACAACAGTTGTATCTTTTACTTCTCTGATTATATTATTCTTCAGGTCGAACACCTTATATTCATTTCCGCCGCCAATAAACAGACTTCCTTTTTCTCCATAAAAAATAACACCAACCGAGGTGCCTTCTATTGGTTTTCCATTACAGCTGCGCCCCTCCCATGACATTGACACCCCTTCTTTGAAATCAAGATTAATTACCTGAGTATCCGGAGTTTCCCAGTCATCAGAAAAATGGTAACGTCCGCCATTCGAACTAACTCTAACCGGATAATCCACATCAAACCCCCAACGGAGAATATCAATCATGTGAGTTCCGTTATTTAATGCCTCACCTGTTCCCCAGTTCCAGAACCAGTGCCAGTTGTAATGCACAATATTGTCACGGAAAGTTTCACGAGGTGCAGGGCCCTGCCAAAGTTCCCAGTTAAGCCATTCCGGAACCGCAGTCTGTTTACCAACTCCTATTGATGTACGGTTATTTGTGTACCATCCTTTACCAAAATAAGGTTTTCCAATTATTCCGTTTTTCAGTTCCTGAATAGCCTCAACCACTTTCGGATATGAACGGCGCTGATTTCCCATTTGTACAGATTTTTTGTATCTGTTTGCAGCCTCTACCAGTATTTCACCTTCACGCGGACTGTGACTGCACGGTTTTTCAAGATAAACATGCTTGCCCGCCTGCATTGCCAGCAAAGCTGCCGGAGCATGCCAATGATCAGGTGCTGCAATTACAAGTATATCCACATCCCTGCTTTCAAGAGATTTTCTAAAATCTTCAAATCCCTTCGGCTTTTTGTTTTGTACTTTTTCAACTGCATCTGCACATTTTTCAGTTGCACGTGAATCCACATCACAAATATGAATGACCTCACAATTATCCTGAAAAGCAAAATTCTTTGCCAGGGCAGTTCCTCGTGAATTCACACCCATAACCGAAGCTCTGAATCTTTCGTTTGCACCTAAAATATTTTTATAGGATGATGCACTGAAGCCGGGTAAAACTCCGCCTACCATTATTCCGGCTGAAATACCTGCCGACTTCCTGATAAAATCTCTTCTTGAATTAAAATTATTTTCCATAATTATTGAATTATATTATTTTATTTTGCGTTCCATTTTGATAATTACGATTAAAATTAAGGTGAAAATCCAGATTTTCTCTGATTATTATATCCAATGGCACATACTGAACCTTGTCAGGTTCTTTCTTCAGCACAAAGTAATCAAACAGCGTCTGAACCGCTCTCCTTCCCTGTTGTTCAGGACTCTGAGAAATAATAAAATCTATTCCCCCGTTTCTTAATTCCCTGATATTTTCATCAACCAGATCGTAACCTGCCAGTCTGATATCCATGTTGTTGTTACGATGAAATTCTGAAAGCAAAAAAGCCTTGGAATTGGTGACGAAAGCTCCTTTTATTTCTGGATTTTTTTGATAAAATATTGAAAGTTCCTTAAAAACTTCTTCTCTCTTTGTTGAGTGAATGGTTAAGATATGAACTGTTTGTCTATTTTTTGTTTTACTGTTAACAGAACTTTTAAACCCTTCTTCAATACGCTTCATTGCCGGTGCATTCTCAAATCCTTTTACCATATTCACCATCAAAATTTTAGAATCGGCAAGAAGAACCGAACTGAGTAACCTGCCTGCAACACAGGCACTTTGTTTTAAATCGGGTCCAATATATGAAAAACTATGACCATCAGGAATATCAGCATCAATAAAAACATAAGGTATTCCCTTCTCTTTCAATATGTTCGTAAATAATATAGATTCTTTTACAAATAAAGGTGCAATTACAACACCATCAGGTTCAGATTCAAAAATACTTTTTGTCTGAGCAATAAAAGAATTTTCATCAAAAAGATCATAAAAATAGAAATCTGTATTTATCCCATAATCTTTATACTGCTGTGCAGATGATTCCAGCCCATGTAACGGCATTGTCCAGTAATGGCTGTGAGATGGTGCCGAGGGAATAAGAACAGAAATATTAAACTGATTCCCCAGAGCAAGTGTCCGTGCAAGAATATTTGGATTAAAATTAAGCTCTTTAATCGCCTCTTCTATCTTTACTCGCTTTTCTGAGGATACTCTCCCGCGATTATGTATTACGCGATCAACAGTTCCTGCAGAAACATTGGCGTAGCGAGCCACATCCTGAATGGTAATTCTTTTTTCCTTCACTCTTTTCGGATAAGTTTCTTCAAATCTAATGAAATGAATATCAACTGCAAAACAAAAGTGTGTGCGCACACATAAAAATATTTTTCAAAAATAATAATCATAAAAAATACTCCTCATTATGAGCATCTTACAAAATAGAATAAGTCAAAAATATGTTATAAAACAACTTATTATTTTTTTTCTTTCAAATCCGGCTAAAAACAAAAAATGTCAGCAATCAAACAAATTATACCGATTGGAAAAATATAACAGGCCAATTATAGCTCTGTTTAATTGTTCAAAATATTTTAACCACGGCATTAACGATTGTAAATTTACAAAACAGCTTGGACTATTTTGTAAATACAATTCGCATTATAACATCTTTTAAAAAATTAAACTTCACTCCGGTTTTTTTCGCTAATTTTCGAGCCAGTGAAAATCATAGTTATAATATGAAAAAAGATTGGACAG
>CAZXTX010000185.1:0-6330 GCA_964643695.1 uncultured Mariniphaga sp.
TTGCATATCCCCGTTCATATAATTCCTATCAGGAGAGAGAATGGATAACCGTAAGAATTAAAATATAACAAACCGGACTAATGTTTTAATTATTTTTAATATATAAAAACATTTTTAAGATAATTACATTCAGTCATTTTTCAAAAAGTATTTTTCAATCTACTTTCTCGTGGCTTTCATTGCATTTATAAATTCAGCTAATAATTCCCTCTCAAGTAATGCAAACATAGTTATGTTTTCATTATGTTTATCTTCGAATATTAAAGAATTATTATATTCTTTTATTTGTGCATGACAAATAGCATTTCTAAAATGTGTTAAAATACTCGCAATATAAGAGTTTTTAGTATCTGTAAAATAAATGCTGTTTTTAACTGCAGATTGTTTTTTTATACGAATATCTTCAGAGTTAGTTGCCGTTATAATTAAATTATGTCTAGTGCAAAACTGTTTAAATTCCGTATTTAATACATTAAATCCTTTTGAGTTTTTTTTTCTAATCTCATTCTCAACGTAATAAACTAAACTGTAAAAAGTTAGTATTTCGTCATCTTTAAACGATGTTATATTTTCTAAATTCATGTTAAAATTATTCTAAATCCCAATATACCATATTAGCTTCATCAATTACACTCACACTTATAATTTCATATTCAGAATATTTTTTAAATCTAATATTCAAAGTAAATACCTTATCACCTAAGGTACTTTTATCTATAATAGAATTGGTCCTATCGTCATATTCAAAACCTAGTTTATGAATTTTTTTCACTAGTGTATTAGTTTCTGCACCATCTTCATGAAGTGTTATTCTAGGAGATGAAATAGCTCTGTAACTCGTCTTTTTAATTTTATTCTCTATTTTGTTTTTTACTTGTGCCATATCTTCTTCGTATTGTTTTCTTTCTGCAGCTATCTGTTCTTGAGTTTTTACAGGTTTAGTGGAAATTTCTTTTTCCCTATTTTTCGAATTGTTCATTTTTTCATTGCAAGATGTAAGAATAAAACTAGATAAAACCAATACAATACAAACACTTTTCAAAATACTTTCATTAACTTTAATAAATCTCATAAAAAACTTTTTTGGCCTTACCGTTCCTCAAGTTTGGCATTAAATTTAAACATAAAAAGCATAGGAACTGTTAGTTTTAGCTAAAGTGCTTTTTATTTTCTTCAAATCATCACATCAACATAACAATATACATATTGGTTCAATTTTCGCTTAAATCAATATTTTTATACAGAACAAACATCTCAATATTAACTAAATTTATTAAAAAAATCGTCAGCAAAAACACTGATATTCCCATAACAATCAACACATTACACAATTCAAGTTCTCAGTTTGTGACTATAAGATAGAATAAAAAAATTAAACTTTAAAAATGTATAATTAACTTAAACACAAACCTTTCTGTCTTTTACACCTTGAAAACAGCAACAAAAATAAAAACAACTTCACTTTTTTTTGAAAAAGGGACATACCAAAACTTGAATCAAAATCACAAGTAACGAAAGCGGGTGAATGGTCTGTTTGTTTTATATTTGTGAATTCAACAAAACAAATAATATGAACTGCCACTCACAAATAATTACAACCATTAAACTGATTCTGACAAGTATCCTTGTTTTAACTCTTTTTTCATGTAAAATCAGAACAGACAACAATAATGAAATTTCACTTCAGAAAGGATTAGCAGGCTACTGGAAATTATCCGAAGATATTTCGGATAGATCCAAAAATAAACTTGAAGCACGAGCACACGGAGCCGTTCAGTTTAAAACCGAAGATGTAAACGGGCAGCAAATTACCGCCGCCAGCTTTAACGGACAAAACAGCTGGCTGGAAGTTGATACCGGAAATAAAACAAATCCGGGAAACAATGATTTCAGTGTATCCGTATGGATTAATATCAATGAGACGTCAGATGATGTTTCCGGTGATATTATCAGTCAGTATGACCCTGCGCTAAGGCGCGGATTTCATTTGAGCTTAAAAACAAATTACGGAACAACCGGCATCGCAAATATACAACAGCTGCATTTTGGAACAGATGATAATTTTTCTTCCGGGTGGGTTGATTACGGAAGACCCGGAAATGCCCTTTTTGCTTTTGCGCTGACTGAATTTAAAGGAAATTTGTATGCTGCCACCTGTGAAACCGGACCGGATGAACGCGGACATGTTTATCGCTATTCAGGCAATGGCAAATGGAGTGACTGCGGATTATCCGACAGCTCAAATTCGGTTATGTGTTTTGCAATTTTTAACGGAGAATTGCATGCAGCTACCGGACATTACAGGGTGGCAGGCTCATCACTTGCCGAATCGAAAAACACAACCCCCGGCGGAAAAGTCTTCCGGTATATTTCAGATAACAAATGGGAAAACTGCGGAAATATTGAAATTGAGGCAATTGAAGCAATGATTGTATATAAAGGGAAACTTTATGCCTCCTCCATGTACTCTACAGGATTTTACAGATATGAAGGAGGAAATAACTGGATAAAATGTGAAGACCCCGAAAAACGGACAAACTCTTTTGCCGTTTATAATGGTTATTTATATGCGGCAAGTTATGATTGTGCCCATATTTACCGGTATGACGGCAATAAATGGAGTGACTGCGGACAGGCTGGTGATGAGGGAGTTAACACTCAATGCTATGGTTTTGCGATTTATGAAGGGGAGCTGTATGTTTCCACATGGCCAAGCGGAAGGGTGTATCGTTTTAACGGAATAAATGAGTGGGAGGATACCGGCCGGTTGGGCGAAGAGCTTGAAGTTATGGGTATGCTGGTTCACAACGGACGACTGATAGCCGGCACACTGCCTTTGGCAGAGGTTTACTCCTACGAGGGCGACACTGTGTGGCTGAGGCTGGAACAGCTTGACAAAACACCTGATGTAAAATACAGGCGTGCATGGACAATGGCCGAACATCAGGGAAAAGCTTTTTGCAGCACACTTCCGTCAGGTAAAATTTATGGCTGTGAAGCCGGAAAATCTGTTATGTCTGCCGAAAGCATTTCTGCCGGATGGCATCATGTGGCGGCTATTAAAACGGCAAAAAAACTGAAGCTGTTTGTGGATGGAAAACTTACCGGAGAAACAACTATTCCCGATTCCATGGAATTTAATCAGAAAATTTCAGCTCCCGTTAAAATCGGATTCGGTTCCAATGACTATTTTTACGGAAATATGAGAGAACTCAGACTTTATAACCGGGCGTTGAATATTAATGAAATAAAGACTTTATCCAACAAAAAAAATATCATAAATTGAAATTAAAATGACAGAAACAATTAAAATACTCAAAAAAACATCAGTTTTTATAACAGCAGTTCTTGTTGGTTTCATTTTTATTTCAGCAGGGAATTTTACTGAAAACGAAACAAAAAAATCGGAATTAAATACTATGGAAAAAGAATCAGTGTGGAAAGCCGGAATATCAAGGCGGGTGATAACCCCTGCTACCAACGTATGGCTTGCAGGATACGGCACAAAACGTTCTGTCGAGAAAAAACTTCACGATATATGGGTGAAGGTTTTGGCTCTTGAGGCAAAAAACGGAAAAAGAGCAGTGCTGGTTACAACAGACAATCAGGGTATGTCAAGAATAATTTATGAAAATATATACAGTGTGGTTCACGAACGGTTTCAGCTTGACCGTTCGGAATTCATGCTCTCTTTTTCCCACAACCATTCAGGCCCGCGCCTCAGAGGAGATTTGGTTGATTATTATCCGAAAGATGACACACAGGAAAGGCTGGTTGATGAATATTCCGACTGGATGGAAGGTGAAATTGTAAAGGCAGTTGACGAGGCACTTAACAACCTTCAGCCGGTTTTTATTGCAAAGGGAGAAGGTGAATGCAGCTTTGCCGTAAACCGCAGGGATAACAAAGAATCCGAAGTTCCCGAAATATTGGCTTCCGGCGGAACTTTGAAAGGTGTGACCGACCATTATGTGCCGGTGCTAACCGTTAAAAACACAGAAAATAAATTGCTGGCAGTTATTTTCGGATATGCCTGCCATCCCACAACTTTATCGGGAAATCTGCTGCTTGGGGATTATCCCGGATTTGCACAGATTAATATTGAAGCCGGACATCAAGGAGTTACCGCAATGTTTGTAAACACCTGCGGTGCCGACCAGAATCCGTTGCCGCGCCGGACTGTGGAGCTATGCGAGAATTACGGAAAAATGCTTTCTGATGCGGTTGAAGAAGTTTTAGCGGGGCCGATGCAACCGATAATATCGAATGAATTAAAAACCTCTTTCAAGTTTGTAAAACTGGATTACGAAGAAGTTGTAACAAAAGAGCAACTGCTTCCGCTAACCACAAAGGGCGGTGACATTCAGTCACGCTGGGCAAGGCGGATGCTTGACATGATTGATAAAGGGGTAATTTTTCCGGAATCATACAATTATTATCCCGTGCAAGCCTGGCAATTGGGTAATGAACTGCTTTTAATAGGAATGGGCGGTGAAACCGTTGTGGATTATTCTCTTCGCTTTAAAAGAGAATTCGGGCAAAACTCAACCTGGGTTTTGGGTTATACCAATACACTTACAGCCTACATCCCTTCGCGCCGTGTTTGGGAAGAAGGCGGTTATGAAGGCGGCCCGCACCTTGATGAATACGGACATCCTGCATGGAAATGGGCAGGCAACACCGAAGAGCGGATAGCCTCGGGAATAGATGAAATAGTCAGGCAGGTAAAAAACACTGTTACTGAATAGTTATCAGATACTTTCCGCCTTTCAGTTCAAATTCAACCGTTGCCTGATTTTCAGTAAGACCGGTATTAAATGCATTGTCATTGACTTTTTTAACATCAATTTTTTGAGCCGTCTCCTTATTAAACTTTACAAAAGCTGATGTTCCTGCCGGAATTTCCATTTCAAATTCAGCTTTGGCACCACTTTTCTTCCAGTTTGAAACAATTTTTCCATAGGGAGAATTATATGACGTATTCACATCTCCCAGACCTTCAGGAATAAACGGATTCAGAATAAATTTTTCAAACCCCGGATAATCAGAATGAGGCCTTATTCCGCCGAGCCACCTGTAAAACCATTCGGTAACGCTTCCAAACATAGGATGGCAATTGGAATAAACATTATCACTTTCTTTCCATGTTTCCCAAATGGTGGTTCCGCCAGCTGCAATCATATGTCCCCATCCGGGGAATTCGGTGCTGTTAACTATTTGAAAAACTTTTTCAGGTGAATAATATTTTGAAAGTACTTCAAGTATATACTTTGTTCCGAAAATACCGGTGGTAAAATGACCGGCAGGAGCATTATCCAGTGCATTAAGCAGAGAATCAACCGCAGCAGCGGTTTCATTTTCTGGAATAACATTGTAAAAAAGTAATGTGGAAAACAGTGTCTGACGGTTAATTTCTTCTGTAACAGGCTTGTCCCAATACTCTTTTTTAAGTTTCAATCTGATTTTATCAGCAAGTTGTCCGTATTGCTTCTCTGCACTTGCATCCTTCATAATTGAGGCAAATTCTTGCATAATTTCGGCACAATGCAGATAATGGCCGTTACCGGTAAGTTCGGGAGATACTCTTATTAAAGATTCATGATCGCCCAAACCTTTGTCCACCCAATCCTCAGGATGAATACGGGCAACTTTCTCCATCCACTTTTTATTAAATTCATACATTTCCCTTACAAACTCCACATCGTTATAATACAGGTAAAGGTAATACTGCGTAATTAAAACTGCCGATTCCCAGCTAAGTCCGCAATTTTTAATACCTACAAAAGGTGCAGTGTCAATAAATACCGAATCATTTATGGCGTCAACCCAGTCGTAAATTGTTTTTTTATAAAACGACTGCATGTCATAATTATAAATAAACGCTTCACTGGTTGCATTTAAGTCGCCCCCGTAACCAAACTTCTCACGTGCGGCGCAATCTGACTGAACACTTATCATGTTGGCAAGAAAAGTTCTGAGTGTTATTTCCTGTATCGAATTAATCAATCCGGAAGAGGTTGAAAAATGATTCTTCACATCAAAATCAGTACTTGTAAACAAGCCTTCTATATCATTTACTGAAGGTTTATTTTTCAAACTTTTTATTTCCATATAGCGATAGGTATGGAAAGTAAATTCCGGCTGATACCATACTTCATCATTACTTCCGAATATATAAGTATCGGTTTGCCATGCCACCGCCGGAGCCCCCGGTCCTCCCCTGCCCTCACTTTTGATTTGTCCGCAAACAGCAGTCATCGGGTTTAATGTTCCGTCAGGATACATTCTTTCACCAAAACGGAAAACAACCGAATCGCCGGGTTCACCCTT
>CAZXTX010000186.1:0-4655 GCA_964643695.1 uncultured Mariniphaga sp.
CTTAAAACATTTTTCTTCCATCCTGAAATTTCATCAGATGCCACTTCACTGCCAACCATATAAAAACCCATTCTGTCCTCTGCAACAATATGTGCTTTTTCTTTTTCTCCGAAACTCCAAACACTAATCTGCAAATATTTTATTCTGTCAATATCCTCCAAAATGAATGATGAACTAAATGGACTTTCTGCATTCAGTTTTATGCTGTTGTTTTTACTAAATGATTTTTCATCAGTAAGTATTGACAAATCTTCTGCTACTGTATTGTCAGAAAAAAGCACTTTGTTTTTATCATAATTAACTGTTTCATAATCACAAAACAATGTGTCAACCAAAAAAACCGGTTTGTCTGTTTCAATTTCCTTCAGCTCTGGCCTTAATGCTTTTTTGCCAAGTAAAAAAACCGGAAATTCTTCTTCCAGAATCTCCCATTCAGGATCTGTTAAATAGATATTTCTGTTATTTTCATTTTCTTCATGTGATAACATAAAATAATCGTCATAAACTGAAAAAACAATATATTCGGCATCTTTTACCGTAGGAAAAAGATAAATATGCCGGCGCTGGGAAAGATGCGAAAAAAGATGGTCAGAAGCACTGACTCCGGCATTTTCAGGAATTTTCTTCAAAATTTTATTTACTCTTTTTACATTAAATGGTGCTTCCCAAAAACCTTTATAATAAATTTTTTCCTTTGACGGATTTAAAGTCCATGGAATTTCAACATTTTTTTCATCAAGTTTGTAAATAGTCATTGAAAATGTGGCCGTACAAATAAGAATTGTCAGTATGTTTTGAAGTTTTGAAGATTTCAGCGATGATAGAACCAGAAAAACCGATAACGGCAGTAAAGTAACCACTTCAATTGAATAATAGGTGGAAATTCCCCAGCGGATAAAAGAATCGTTTAACATTTTTTGGGCAACTACTGGTATAAACCAGATAAAGTATTGAGGACGCAGCAACAAAACAGCCCCGCCCGAAATAAGATAAACAATATAAAATTCAATTTTCACCCTGTCAAATGCAGGGTCATTCAGGTGGTTGACAAAAAACAGCTTTATGGCTTCAATTGGGTTTTTGAGTACAAACAAAAATGCTTCGCCGGGGCCCTGACCAAGAGCAGAGTAATTAAACAGGGTAAATTGTTTTTCATCGGTTTCTATTGAAGGAATAAAAACTTTAAACAGTAAAATAAAATAAATCAGAGAAACAGCTATTCCTGCAATACTAAAAAGAACTGCTTTTTTATCTTTCCTGTGCTGAATAATTAAAACAATGAAAATAAAAATAAACCAAAGCGGAATATTCTCTCTCGAAAGCAATGATAAAATCAAAATTACAGATGCAGTAACATATTTTTTCTTTTCGAAAGCATAAAGAAAAACCGGAATAAAACAGGCGGACATTACAGCCAAATTAACATCACATGAAAACGTGGTGAATCTTCCGAGCAAAACAAAATAATAAATCAAAACACCTGTTCTTAGCCAGAAATTATCGGTTTTGAGCATCACCAGTTTCCATGTAAACCATGCAGCAGCCATAACCAGGCTGTACTGAATTATTATCAGGGTATAAGTTCCGGTAAGCCAGTTAAGCAACCAGTAAATCGGGATAAAGAACATCAGTGTAAACGAAAAATGATCCTGTAAAAAGTTGCCCGGATAAGTAGGCATGGGACTGATTCGAAAATGAGAATAATCCCAAAAAGCATAGTTGTAATTCCCATAATCAAAGGTAACCGTACGAAAAAAATAGTGGTTGGCAATTCCCATAAAAAAGAGCAGCAAACCAAAAATAATTAATATAAAATATGGTAAATTGTCTTTTTTGTAAAGATGTTTCATTTAGTATAATTATTTATACAAACATAAAAATTTTATAAGATGATATTTACATGCTGATGAAAATTGAAAAAATGTTTTAATTATTTCTGCAACTATGTTTAGATTACTATTTTTAGCATAAAATTATTTTTAAATGCTTAAATCAGCTTACCGTTTTCTGTCTCCAAAATATCAAAATCTTTTTTTGGATTACAAAGTTTGTTTAAAGCCAAGGTATGGATATGGCCAGCCACCGCACTCTGAATTATTTTCGATTATAAATTCAAATCGGAACGAATACAAAACATTCCTTTATAAAGCACTGGAATATAAAGAGATATTTTGGCAAATAAAAGATATTAAGTCCGGGGGTAATTTGAATGAACCGGCATGGAACAACGGGTTTTTGCCCGGATTGGATATTATTGGCTTATACACGATGCTATCAATTTACAAACCTGAGAATTACATCGAAATTGGTTCGGGAAATTCCACTAAAGTTGTTTATAAAGCTAAAACTGAACAAAATTTACCGACAAAAATAACTTCGATAGATCCGTTTCCCCGCGCTGAAATTGATCATTTGGCAGATAAGGTTATTCGTAAACCTTTTGAGAACATTGACAACGGTTTTTTAACTGAACTGGGAGAGGGTGATATTTTATTTATTGATAACACTCATCGGATTTTACCCAATTCTGATTCAATGGTCTTTTTTCTGGAAGTTTTACCACGTCTTCGCAAAGGTGTAATTGTTCATTTACACGATATTTATTTGCCTTACGATTATCCGCAGTTTATGTGCAACAGAGCTTATTCGGAACAATACGGATTGGCGATTTACCTGCTTGCCAACCCGAAAAGATATAAACCCATTTTACCCAACTATTTTATTTTTGAAGATATTGAATTAAGCCAAATTATTGAACCTGTCTGGAACCATAAAAACCTGAAAAACACTGAAAAGCATGGTAATTCTTTTTGGCTGCAAATTCAATAATTATTAACTGTTGGAAGATAAGACACAGTAAGTATAAAAAACAAAAAAGTAAAAACCGTTTATATTAAACCGGCGTATTAGTCTTTTGATGAGTTAATCCGTAATTTCTGGCTCTGAAGATTGTATTGAAAAAAACAATTGCAGTAATACTTCATTATTTACAGGATTTTCAAATAACAGCTTCTTTTGAACAGAAAAATCCCTTTCTGAAATTTCTTTCAGTTTTGCACAAGTTTTTTCATATAACTCTTCATTGTTGTTTTCGAGATAAACATAAACCGGAATGTTTTGCACTGCAATCTTTTCAAGATCAAACTCTTTACCCCAAAACCGAAAAAGGTTGTCAAAAGTGGTATATTGGTATGTATTAGGATAGAGTTTTCCAAGTATTTCGGCGTAACACGGCTTCAGCGGATTTGCAAGCCAGGCAGTACCGAACAGAATCGCATATTCCTGCATCGGACAGCCGTAATCCTGCGAAACGATTATTTTGATGCTCTCTTTTTCAACGGCTTTAATGTAATGTCCGGTCTCTTTGCGTGCCATAACACGGTTGCCGATTCCTTCCGAAGAGTAATTCAGGTTAATTATCTGGTCGTTTAAATGCCATACAAGAAAAACAATCAGAAAAACAGCAGAAATTGACAAAACAAGCCTTCCGGAGAAAATTGCCCTGATTATTTCGATGTTCAACAGCAACAGCAAAGCATTTAACATAACAGCCGGCACAAAATACTGAGGTGCATAGTGTTTTGCGGTTATCAATGCCTGAATTAAAATTGCAAGTAAAAGTGAAACTGAAAGCATAATTTTATTAAGCTCTGTTTTCTTTTTCTTCCTCAACAAAAAATATGAACCCGGAATGAAAAAAATCTGAAAAACAATAAAATATGTAAAATACCTGTAAAGCCCCGCAATGGTTTTTAAATTTTGAACAAATACCTGAATGTCAACAATATTCTTACTGCCGCTGCCATATCTGCCGCTGTGCATGAAAAGGTTGGTTATCCACTCCCAAAATCTTTCAATCTGCAAAGTAGCAGGCAATGAGAATATTAAGAAAAAAAGCAATGAAAAACCTGCAAAAGTCAGTTTTTTGCGCCATGGCTTCAGCGTCAGCAGCGGAATAACAAAAAGCGAAATCATTGTCAGTTTAACCGACAGGGCAAAAGCCATGATTATGCTTAACAATAAAATTTCATTCCGACTGTATTTTTTATTATGCGATGTTATTTTAACAATCAGAAACGATGACAATGTTAGCAGAGGCAAAGGGAACAACAGTTCGGGCACTATCCTGCCGATGGTTTCATAAAGTGCAAACGGCACAAACGGAACAGTCTGAATTATAAGGCCATAAACAAAAGATTTGGTTTTACTAAAAACATACATTCCCGCCCAAAAAACCGAAACGGCAATTATGACGGTAAGTGTCAGATTCACCACCGATATATAAATATCAGGATTACCCAGTACATCATCCATATAAGGCACACCGGTATTTTTACGAAACAAATAGGTAATCCTCAACACAATTGCAATCAGATACTGAAGCGGCGACCCGGGATGATCAATATGCCCCGGCTTAAAGTATCCCTCGGAAATTGTAAGTCCGCTGATAAAGTAAACATAATCGGGATCAACTGATATAAGCGACAAACCACCAATCAGAGAGTTAAAATAAAATCCGGCAAACAGATAAAAAAGCGGATAAATTATCAGAGAAACTATTTTCAGATTTTGTCCGTAACCGGAAAAATCATATTTACGTGCCGGTGTTAAAAGAATATTCATAATTCAAAAATATTCAGCATTGTTTTATAAAT
>CAZXTX010000186.1:4755-6313 GCA_964643695.1 uncultured Mariniphaga sp.
TAACTTAAGTTTGATAAGCGAAATGGATTTTTACAAAGAAAAAAGAGAACAGCTTAAAAAATATTTTGATGAGGCGGCCGAAACGAGGATAATTTACCGCTCAGGTAAAAAGTATTACTGGGACAGTATTACCGATTATGTTAATTTTTTTGTTCATGGAGACTCTTCGGTTCTGGAAATAGGCTGCGGAACCGGTGAGTTGATTGGAATGATAAAAGGCAAGAAAAAAACCGGAATCGATTTCAGTAAAAAGATGATTCAGGAAGCTCAGGTACAGTTTCCTGATACTGATTTTATTTGTATGCCTGCTGAAAAAATAAGCCTTGATGAAAAATTCGATGTGATTATAATGTCGAACCTCATCGGATATTTACCCGATATTCAACAGGTATTTGAACAACTTCACAAAGTTTGTCACAACGAAACCAAAATTATTGTTACCTACTACAATGTGTTTTGGGAGCCGCTTATAAAATTTGCCGAATGGTCGGGGATTAAGAAAAAAGGGCCGAGACAAAGCTGGATTTCCAGAAAAGATTTGTCCAATCTTCTCTATCTGTCAGGATTTGAAACTTACAGGCAAAACTCGTCAATGCTTTTTCCGTTTTACATTCCGCTTCTGTCAGCTTTTATGAACAAGTTTTTGTCAAGACTCCCCTTTTTCAACTGGTTTGCACTTAACCACTACACTTTTGCACAGCCTATCGTAAAAATCAACAACGAGGAAGCTGCAAAAAAGTATTCCACAACCGTACTGATTCCGGCCCGAAACGAAAGCGGAAATATTGAAAATGCCATTTTGCGGATGCCTGATTTTGGAAAACATATTGAAATTATTTTTGTGGAAGGAAACTCCACCGACGATACCTGGGAAAAAATTCAGGAAATTCAGCAAAAATACAGTGAAACTCACGACATAAAAATCCTTCAGCAGCCCGGAAAGGGAAAGGGTGATGCCGTGCGTGCCGGCTATGCAATTGCCACCGGCGATATTTTAATGATTTTGGATGCCGATTTAACCGTTCCGCCCGAGCAGCTGCCTAAATTTTACAATGCACTTGCAACAAACAAAGGCGGATTTATTAACGGAACCCGGCTTATCTATCCCATGGAAAAAAATGCGATGCGGTTTTTAAACACATTTGGCAACAAGTTTTTCAGCATGGCATTCAGCTGGCTTTTGGAACAACCGGTTAAAGATACCCTCTGCGGCACAAAAGTTATGTTTCGTAAAGATTATCTGAAACTGGCTGCCAACCGGCACTATTTCGGCAATTTTGACCCGTTCGGCGATTTTGATTTATTGTTTGGCGCATTCAAACTGAACCTGAAAATTATTGACATGCCTGTCCGGTATCAGGAACGCATTTATGGTGACACCAACATTTCAAGGTTTAAACACGGCCTTTTACTGCTGCGAATGTGGTTTTTTGCACTGTTCAAAATAAAATTCAAATAAGCAGATTGAGTAAATATCAGCAAGTTGTCCCTGCCTTGTTTTTACAAACTTTCAGACAAAATAACAAATATCCATAATCGTCAAACCATAATACCACAT
>CAZXTX010000187.1:0-6300 GCA_964643695.1 uncultured Mariniphaga sp.
CCAAAAGAAATTATTTCGCTGGGAGACACTGCATGGTTATACGATTTTGGACAAAATGCTTCCGGCATTGTTGAATTGCAGGTATCCGGGAAATCGGGGCAGGAGATAAAACTTTGGCCCGGTGAACTTAAAAATACTGACGGAACAGTCAATCAGCGGGCATCGGGTTATCCTTATATTTTTTCCTATATTTTAAAAGGCGGTGAAACAGGAATATGGAAACCCAAATTTACCTATTACGGATTCCGCTATGTGCAAATAAACGGTGGAATTCCCAAAGGCAAAAGCAATCCTGATAATTTGCCGGTAATTGAAAACCTTACTTTTTTACACACAAGAAACTCATCACCCGACAACGGCTCTTTTTATTGCAGCAACGATTTGTTGAACAGAATTAATTCACTGATTAAATGGGCAATAAAAAGCAACTATCAGAGTGTTCTTACCGATTGTCCTCACCGGGAAAAATTAGGATGGCTTGAGCAGACTCATCTGATGGGACAGGGCGTACATTTTAATTTTGATAACTATCATCTGTACCGGAAACAGATTTTTGACATGATTGATGCTCAGACTGATAATGGTCTGGTCCCTGACATTGCTCCAGAATATGTTCAGTTTCTTGGAGGATTCCGTGATTCGCCCGAATGGGGCAGTGCTTCTGTTGTTTTACCTTATCTGCTTTACAAATGGTATGGTGACCGGCAAATAATTGAAGATGCCTGGCCAATGATGATACGGTATGTTAACTATCTGAAAGAAAAATCAGACAACCATATTTTAAGTCACGGACTGGGCGACTGGTTTGATCTTGGGCCTAAACAGCCCGGAGTTTCCCAGTTGACACCAATTTCACTGACAGCTACCGCAACCTACTTTTATAATGTGAAAATTATGGCTGAAATGGCTGATTTACTGAATAAAAAAGAAAAACAGGATTTGAAGATATGGGCCGAAGATATTCGCACTGCATTTAATGAGGAATTTTATGATACAGAAACAAATATCTATTCAACCGGAAGTCAGACAGCGATGGCAATGCCCTGGTGCATGGGAATTCCTAATGAAAAAGACCGTAAGATAATTTTGGAGAATCTGATTAAGTCAATCATTGAAGGCAATAAAGCTTTAACTGCAGGCGATGTCGGCTTTCATTATCTGGTGGAGGCAATTATCCGAGGAGAGGCTGCTCAGCTGATGTTTGAAATGATTAACCGCGATGACGTTCCCGGATATGGTTATCAGCTAAAAAAAGGAGCGACGGCATTAACCGAATCATGGGCTGCCCTCGAAAATGTATCAAATAACCACCTGATGTTGGGGCATGTTATGGAGTGGTTTTATGCAGGGCTTGGAGGTATTAATCAAGCCGAAGAATCAGCAGCATACAGGGAAACCGTTATTAAACCACAAATAGTTGACGGGCTGGAATTTGTAAAAACTTCTTTTAACTCACCATACGGACTGATTCGTTCCGAATGGAAAAAGAAAGGTTCCGTAATTCATTTTGAAGTTGAAATACCACACAATACCACATCAACATTAACACTACCTGCTGAAAATACAAAGTCGGTAAAACTAAACGGCAAATCCGAAAGTAAATTGGCAGACAGTATGGATAAAACAGGAAAAGAAATTAAACTGAAACTAAATTCAGGAATTCATAAAATTCAGCTGACTATAAATTGAAAGTAATATGAACAGATAAACAATACCGGTATTGCTTATATTCAAATTTTGTCCTTACCGGATTTTGTTGCCACCGGCTAACTGATTCAGTTTCTTTATCCGTTCTGATGTTGGCGGATGAGTACTGAACAGTGCCTGAAATGACTGGCCTGAAAAAGGATATACAATAAACATGTGTGACGTAGCCTGATTTCCGGCCATCGGTATCTGTTTGCTCCAGTTTTCCAGTTTGGAAAGTGCGCTGCTCAGGTAAAGCGGATTGCCACTGACTTTCGCACCGAATTCATCAGCTTTAAATTCTCTGGTTCTGGAAATGGCCATCCGTATCAGTGATGCGGCTAACGGCGCAAGAACCATTGCAAGCAACAGAAAAATAAAATTTGTACCACCGCGGTTATTGTTATCCCGTCTGCCCATACCAAATCTGGTGGCATATCCCAGATATGATATTGCACCTGCAAATGTTGCCGCAATTGTACCAATAAGAATATCGCGGTTGGCAATATGTCCAAGCTCGTGACCAAGCACTCCTGCAAGTTCATTGTCATTCATATTGTCTGCCAGCCCTTTTGTTACGGCAACTGCCGAATGTTCCGGATTTCTTCCTGTGGCAAATGCATTTGGTTGCTGCTGATTAATCATATATACCTTTGGCATTGGCAGGTTCGCATTTCGTGCAAGTTGTTCAACCATTCTGGTAATTTTGTGATTTACCGGCAGTTCCTGGGCATTATATGCCTTTAATACCATTTTATCACTGAAAAAATAGCTTATGAAATTTGTTACACCCGCCATTACAAGTGCCATAATCATACCACTCTGGCCGCCTATCGCATTTCCCACAAGCATAAAAAGGAAAGTTAAAATGGCCATCAGACCTAATGTTTTAAAACTGTTCATATCAATCAGTATAATTTTTAAATATTGTTCTAAATCAAATTAAACTACAAAATTATAATTTTTAAAATAATCTTATGTGTAAATTAATCTGGCTGAAAACATTTTATCCTAAAAACAACTCTTTACCGAAATGCCAGGCCATAAGCCCCGAAACAATCAGCTTCAGGAGGGTTCCAAATAAAAAACCGATAAATGAACCAAAACCGGATTTAAGGGCAACCGATGAGTCTTTTCCTGCAAGAATTTCTCCAATAACTGCACCGGCAAAAGGCCCTATAATTATTCCCGCAGGCGGAAAAAACACTAAACCGGCAATTAATCCCAATATGCTGCCCCAAATTCCCAGTCTGCTCCCGCCAAATTTTTTTGTTCCCCATACCGGTACCAGATAATCGATTATCGTAACAATAACGGTAATAATCAGCCAGGTCAGCAAAAAACGTTCGGAGAAATGGTATTTTTCGGTAAAATGCAGCAATAGCAGTCCGATGTAGCTTAAAGGAGGCCCCGGCAGAACAGGAACCACACTTCCGATAATTCCGAAGATTATTAATATTAAGCCGGATATAATCAACAGATAATCCATATCAAATTTCTTTTTAATTTTGGGCACAATTTAATCAATCGGTAAATATATTGTGAAACTAACAGCCTAATGTTAATTGTTTATTGAAAAAAATGCAGAACACCTTGATTATTTATTAAAAAAGTATTTTCTTTGCAAGCCGTTAAAAAACGTGTTTGTAAGCACATAAAGAAATAAAATAAGATGTCACGAGTTTGTCAGATAACAGGAAAAAGAGCGATGGTGGGTAATAATGTTTCTCACTCCAAACGCAGTGTTAAGAGAAAATTTAACGTAAATCTTCATAAGAAAAGATTCTATCTTTCAGATGAAGGCCGCTGGGTTGTACTAAACGTTTCAGCACATGGTTTGCGTATTATAAACAAAAAAGGTGTTGAAGCTGCTGTTGAAGAAGCCAGGGAAAAAGGATTTATTGACAAAATTTAAAGATTTGAGAGATGGGAAAAAAAGCAAAAGGAAACAGAATTCAGGTTATTTTGGAATGTACTGAGCATAAGGATAGCGGTATGCCGGGAACTTCAAGGTATATTACCACTAAAAACAGGAAGAATACTCCTGACAGGTTGGAAATTAAAAAGTACAACCCGATTTTAAAAAAAGTTACGGTTCATAAAGAAATAAAATAATAAGATATGGCAAAGAAAACTGTTGCAACATTGCAAAAAGGTTCCGGTAAAGGATATGCAAAAGTTGTTAAAATGGTAAAATCGCCCGAAACGGGTGCATACACTTTTAAAGAGGATGTTATTATCAACGAAGAGGTGAGCAATTACTTTAAAAAGTAAAAATGATACTGATGCTTTTATCAAAAAAGCTTTCATCTACAGGTGAGAGCTTTTTTTGTGCTTTCTTCATTCATAAAAAATATTGTAAATTAGTCCGATTTTAATTTATTATACATGGGAATTTTTGGAAGTTTTACCCGTAAGAAAAAGGAAACATTAGATCAGGGCCTTGAAAAAACCAAAGAAAGTGTTTTTAAAAAATTGAGCAGGGCTGTTGCCGGAAAATCTAAAGTTGATGACGAAGTTCTGGACAATCTTGAAGAAGTTCTGATTACCTCTGATGTTGGTGTGGAAACAACCATCAAAATTATCGAACGAATAGAAAAACGTGTGGAGCGTGATAAATATTTAGGAGTTGATGAACTGAACACCATTTTGAAAGATGAAATAGCTGGTATGCTGGAAGAAAACAGCTCCGTAGATGTATCTGACTTTGATCTTCCGGAAACAGAAAAACCTTATGTAATAATGGTAGTTGGTGTTAATGGTGTAGGAAAAACAACAACTATCGGTAAACTTGCATATCAGTTTAAAGAGGCAGGAAAAAAAGTCTATCTTGGTGCTGCCGACACCTTTAGGGCTGCTGCAATTGAACAGCTTGAAATATGGGCTCAGCGTGTTGATGTTCCCATTGTTAAGCAAAAAATGGGAGCTGATCCTGCTTCGGTGGCTTATGATACGCTTTCATCTGCAAAAGCCAACAATGCCGATGTTGTAATTATTGATACTGCAGGCCGTTTGCACAATAAGATTAATTTAATGAATGAGCTTTCAAAAATTAAAAATGTAATGTCACGAATTGTTCCGGGAGCACCACATGAAGTGCTGCTTATTCTTGACGGATCAACAGGGCAGAATGCCTTTGAGCAGGCCAAGCAGTTTACAAAGGCCACCGAGGTAACTGCACTTGCACTAACAAAACTTGACGGCACGGCAAAGGGTGGGGTGGTTATAGGTATTTCAGACCAGTTTAAAATTCCGGTAAAATATATCGGAATAGGTGAAAAAATGGAACATCTTCAGATTTTCAGAAGACGCGAATTTGTTGAGTCACTGTTTTCCTGATTTTACTGAGAAATATTCCTGATTTTTTTATAGTTAGTCTTTTTATTCTGAATCTCCGGAACCACTATTCTTATTCGATTCGGGTTCCTGTTCAGCCACAGGCTTTGGCAAAAAGTGCTGAGCCATGGCAAATACAGGATAATCATCAGAAAAAGCCCCAAGATTCATAGCACATGCAACCACGAGTTCTTCATCAGGATAAATAAGCAGTGCAGCGCCACCACCGGTTACTGTTCCGCTTCTGCCGTATATCTTTCTGCCCTCACGGTCATTCATTAATATCCAGCCGTTTACCATGTTGGAAGGAATGTCATTATACAATTTAACCGGCTCAAAAAGATTGTCTTTTGTGTTTTTTGACAAGTAATCGGAATAAAGTACCGCATTACCGAATTTCACAAGGTCCTCGGCATTTGAGAGTAAACCTTCCGACGGCATTTTGTAGCGAAGATCGCGGGAAGTTGCATGAATTACCTGAGCTATAAAATTGTGATCATACAAATCAGCTCTGCCTTTAATTGTGGAAAACGGATCATCGGGCAAAGTGTTTTCAAGTTTAAGAGTATCAGTCAGATACTCTTTTAATATGATTTTAAATTTTTTATCTGTGACTTCTTCCATAATTGCACCGAGCAAATTATAGTTGTATATGTTTGGAACCTGATAAATTCCCGGAGGAAACTCAAGCGAATCGGCTATAAAATTTTCTATTCCTGTCCGTAAAGGGATGTTAAATGCAGTTTGTTCTCTTTCTTCACTGTTTGGCTCACGTATTCCCGAAGTATGGTTGGCAAGATTTTGCAGGGATAATTTATATTGTTTTTCAGGAAAATCAGGAAAATAAAACTGAACCGAGGAATCCTGAACCAGCGTCCCGTTTTCTATCATCTTCTGATAAATCATATTAGTCATAAGCTCAGAAATCTGGCCTATTCTGAATTTTGTATTTCGGGTAACAGGTACGTTAAGATCTTCTGAAGCAAGTCCTATACCTTCTGAATAAATTATTTTTCCTTGTTTGGCAACTGCGAAAGTACCACCCGGAGTAAAGTTTCTTGCCAGATAAAATATGGCTTCTTTGCGTACTTCCTTTATCTCTTTTATATACTGTTTATCGTATAAGATATCGGATTTTTGTTTTTTACAACCTGCAAAGCCGGCACTAACAAGCAAAACTGAAAACAATAAAAATCTTTTTATTTTCATGTCAAAATCATCTATAATTTTTTGCAAAAATAGGAAATCATTGATTTTTGGCAACTATATTTTATGAAA
>CAZXTX010000188.1:0-3046 GCA_964643695.1 uncultured Mariniphaga sp.
CGTTTTTCGCCCGAAAAGGTTACAATATCAGTTCCGTTGTCGCCTGTAAACTGCACGGTTGCCGGAGCCATTATGATTTCTCCGGTTTTTGCATCATTCAGTTTTACAGAAATCCGGGTATTGAAAAAGTTAAAATCAAGAATAAGCAGACTTATATCATCGCCGGTTTCTCTGTCTTTTACGGGATTATTAAGATAATCGCTGCATGCGGTTGCTGAAACAATCAGAATGACAGCCGTTAAAATCCGTATAAGGTTTTTGTAATTAAGATTTTTCATTACTCGAAAATTTGTTGTTTAAGTTAAAAAAGCCTCATGGCAATAGCAAATTTCACTACGGGATAATACTTATATACCGAAAAATGATTTTCCAGATACTCCTTTTTCCCGTGTGCCGGATCGGCTGTCGGAGAGAGCAAACCGGTTGCTTCAATATTCACCTGCGGCGGCCCGATGTAATAAAGTCCGGTTTCAAAATTGTATGAAACCAGTTTTCTTTTTCCAAAAAACTTCCTGAACCCCACACCCGCATAAGGTGAAACTTTAAGTTTCGGTTCCAGGCTCATTTTAAAGGTTCCCACTTTTGAAGCAGGAATAATAATATCGCCATATTTCATGTCGCTGTCGGCAACACCGTTAAGCTTTGGATTGAAATTGTTAAAGAAAACCCCGCCTGTGAGATAAAGTGAGTTTGTATAAAAATAGTCGGCTGTAAGAAATAATCCGCCGGTTTTATAATTAAAGTTGGCATCGTATGAAATATTATTTTCATCAAACATAAACCTGTAATTCAGATTAATGGTTTCAATTCCGGCCTGAAAAGTCAGCTTTTTACCGGCCATATAGCTCAAATTAAACCCGAGTCCGTTGGTTGATGCCTGAGCTCCTGCAAAAAAACCTTTTTCTGGGGAAGCTACAATTTCTCCGGATTCTGAACCGGACTGGCCGTAAATATTGGAAAAACTAAAACTCAATAATATAATACAAACAGTAATAAGCGTTTCTTTCAGTTTCATGGAAATTGATATCTGTGATTAAGTATTTCTTCTGCAAATCTATTTATAATAAAACATTCAAACGAAAAAAAATATAAAATGTTGGATTTCCTCTGTTTTTTTCAGTGTTTTTGAACAGGATACCGGATAAATTGAAACGAGCTATAAGAAAATTTATCCTGAAAAATTTTGTTTATACCGGTTTTTTTAAAAATTGGCTATATTTCTTTTTTTTGAGTCTGTTTCTTAGTTTTGCACTATGCAATTTAAGGTATTTTCAGATTTCAGACCAACGGGCGATCAGCCGGAAGCTGTCAGGCAGCTTACGGAAGGGCTGAACAATGGTGAACGTTTTCAGACTCTGCTGGGAGTTACCGGTTCCGGAAAAACCTTCACCATGGCCAATGTTGTTGAAAAAGTGCAGCGCCCCACCCTGATTTTAAGCCATAACAAAACACTGGCAGCCCAGCTTTACGGCGAAATGAAACAGTTTTTCCCTGAAAATGCGGTTGAATATTTTGTGTCGTATTACGATTATTACCAGCCGGAAGCTTATCTGCCGGTTTCCGACACCTACATTGAAAAAGACCTTTCCATAAATCAGGATATTGAAAAACTTCGGCTCAGCACAACCTCTTCCCTGCTTTCCGGGCGCCGTGATGTAATTGTGGTTTCATCAGTTTCCTGCCTGTACGGTATCGGAAATCCCGAAGATTTTCATGCCAACATAACAAGTCTTAAAACAGGACAGAAAATTGCACGCAATGTTATGCTCCGGCAACTGGTTGATGCTTTGTACTCACGCAGTGAGGCAGATTTTCATCGTGGAAACTTCAGGGTTAAAGGTGATACTGTAGATGTTTTTCCGGCTTATGCCGACACTGCAATACGGATAATATTCTGGGGGGATGAAGTTGAGGAGATTTCAGGTTTTGACCCGCTTACAGGACAGAATATCAGACAGATGGAAGAAGTGGTAATTTATCCGGCAAATATTTTTGTTACCACAAAATCGAGGATGCAGTCGGCAATACATCAGATTCAGGACGATATAGTTGCACAGGTTGAATATTTCAAGGAAATCGGGAAACCGATGGAGGCAAAACGAATTCAGGAACGTGTGGAATATGACCTGGAAATGATGCGTGAGCTGGGTTATTGTCCGGGAATAGAGAATTATTCCAGATACTTTGACGGAAGAAAGCCGGGAACGCGTCCTTTCTGCCTTCTGGATTATTTTCCTGATGATTTTTTGACAATTATTGACGAAAGCCATGTTACAATTCCACAAATCAGGGCAATGTACGGAGGCGACAACTCCCGAAAAGTTACCCTTGTTGAATACGGTTTCAGACTGCCCGCAGCCATTGACAACCGTCCGCTGAAGTTTGAGGAGTTTGAAAGCATAACCAATCAGATTGTTTATGTAAGTGCAACACCGGCAGATTATGAACTGGCAAAAAGCGAAGGTGTTGTTGTTGAACAGATTATTCGTCCCACCGGATTACTTGATCCCAATATTGATATTCGCCCAAGCGTAAACCAGATTGATGATCTGATGCATGAAATTCATCTCAGAACAGAAAAAAACGAACGTGTATTGGTTACAACACTTACCAAGCGAATGGCTGAGGAGCTGTCGAGATACCTGCTGGGCATGGGCGTAAAAACAAGATATATCCATTCTGATATTGATACGCTTAAGCGCGTGGAAATTATGGAACAGCTTCGCCTTGGCAAGTTTGATGTTCTGGTAGGAATTAATCTTTTGCGCGAAGGCCTGGATTTGCCGGAAGTTTCGCTGGTGGCAATCCTGGATGCCGACAAGGAGGGATTTCTGCGCTCAGAACGTTCGCTGACACAAACAGCGGGACGTGCAGCACGAAACCTTAACGGAATGGTAATAATGTATGCCGACAAAATTACCGCCTCCATGCAACGCACAATAGATTCCACAAACTACCGCCGCGAAAAGCAGCTTAAATATAATCTCGAAAATAATATTACGCCAACACAAATTGTAAAACCAACCCGTGAAATTATCGGATTTGA
>CAZXTX010000188.1:3146-6293 GCA_964643695.1 uncultured Mariniphaga sp.
CCGTAAAATAAAATGTATTTTTGTAAAAAAGAGTCAACAAATGATTAATTGTTACAAGAAAATAGCTGTAGAAGTAAAAGAAGTAATTCTTAATCCTAAAAAGTTCTGGAAAAAAACTGACAATTACAAAAAAGCTGATGACAGCTTATTCACATGTTTTTTTCTTCCCCTGCTTATTTTGGTTTTTGTGGCAGTATTTGCAGGAGAGCTGATTCGGGTTTCCGGGCTTAACTATACAGTGCCGTTAATGAAAGCCGCACGCATATTTATCGTCTTTTTTCTGTTTTATTTCATCTCTGTTTATCTCACAAATGAGCTTATCAGTGCATTTGGCGGAGAAAAAGATATTTATACAACCCGAAGGCTGGTGGTTTTTTCACTTGCACCATTCCTTCTTGCTTCAATAATAGCAGGCCTGTTCCCGTTTTTTTATATTCTGAAAATTGCCGGATTTTACGGATTTTACATTTTCTGGAAAGGAGTGGCGGCATTGCTGAAATTCCCTGAAAATAAAGCATCGGGCTACATTTTAGTTTCATTAATGGCCAACTTTTTTGTTTTCAGTTTTCTGAGCATATTATTATCAAAACTGGTAAATGCTTTTCTTTAAACAGATTAGTCAACAATTATTAAAAAATCACATACATTTGAATAAGTGACACATCCTAAAACAAATATTAACATAAAAAACAAAAAGGCATCATTTGAATATGAGCTGATTGAGAGATTTACAGCCGGAATACAACTGACCGGAACTGAAATTAAATCTGTCAGAGAGGGTAAAGTCAGCATTAATGACTCATACTGTCAGTTTTACAATGGTGAGCTCTTTGCAAAAAACATCCATATTTCGGAATATGAACTGGGTACAATAAACAACCACCTGCCCCGGCGCGACAGAAAACTTCTGCTTACAAAACGTGAACTGCAAAAACTTGAACGGAAATTAAAAGAATCGGGCCTTACAATTGTGCCAACCCGCATGTTCATTAATGAAAAAGGGCTTGCCAAACTTGAAATTGCACTTGCACGCGGCAAAAAATTATTTGACAAGCGCGAAACTCTGAAACAAAAGGATACCAAAAGAGAGATGGACCGAATGATGAAATTCTAAAAAACGACTGTCCGGCCTAAAAACAGTAACTAAAAATCTGCGTTAAATCTTTTTAAACCGATTCCATATTATCATGTGGAATTATTTTATCGCCCATATATTTTAACATAAGATTGGCAACCGCAAGAGTATCTTTTTCGCAATACCTGACAATCCTGTCAATATCATTTTCCTCCCAATATATCCGGGCAACCTGACTGCCGTCAATATCATCCTTTGGGGTAGGAATATTAAACAGTTCGCACAGCAGCGACAGTGAAGTGTAATGTTTGTAATCGCCAAATTTCCACAATTGCAGAGTGTCAATCAGATTCTCTTTTATCTCCCATGGTTTTGCACCTGCAACATTAAGAATCCGGGGGAGCCTGATATTGTTTACGAGTGCTCTCCGGGCAATATAGGGATAATCAAACTCCTGTCCGTTATGTGCACACAGTCTTCGTTTTCCCTTGTTTGCAAAGGAATTAAGCGCATTAAAAAAGTTTCCGATAAGCTTTTTTTCATCATCATCATAAAATGACTTTACCCTGAAGAAAAATTCGCCCTTCTTTTGAAAAACATATCCCATGGAGATACATATTATTTTTCCGAACTCGGCATAAATTCCGGCACGGTTATACAGCACTTCCGGAGGTTCCTCTTCACTTTTCAGGTATTGAATTTTATGCTCCCACAACTGTCTCCATTTTTCATTTAACTCATTAAACTCGGGTACCTGCGGAACAGTTTCAATATCAATAAAAAGAACTTCTTCAATGTTTAATCCCTGCAACATCTATTTCTTAATTAAAGTGTGATTAATATGGTTTGTTAAAATATTTATGGCCACCTGATTCATGCCTCCCTGCGGAATGATTATGTCTGCAAACCGTTTGGTGGGTTCAATAAACTGAATATGGCTCGGCCTTACTGTTTTTTCGTACCTGTCCAGCACCTGATTTATATCCCGCCCCCGTTCATTTATATCGCGCCTGATTACCCTTGAAAGACGAAGGTCGGAATCGCAGTCAACATAAACCTTAATATCCATCATATCGCGCAATTTTTTGTTGGCAAGGCATAAAATACCTTCCACAATAAGCACTTCACGAGGCTCTACCCTGCGTGTTTCGGGCTGGCGCGTACAGGTAATGAAAGAGTAAACAGGCTCATCAACCGCTTCTCCCCGGGCCAGTTTTTTTATGTGTGATATCATAAGATCGAACTCAACCGAATCCGGGTGATCAAAGTTTTTTGCACGCCGCTCTTCAAGCGTAAGATCACTGTTGTCATAATAGTATGAATCCTGTGACAGCAGGGCAACTTCATTCTCTGAAAACCTCCTGACTATTTTGGTAACCACGGTAGTTTTTCCCGAGCCGGTGCCGCCGGCTATACCGATTATCAGCATATTCTTTAAGTTAAACATTAATATTACCTGATTTACATTTTTTACCTCTTTTCCTAACCTGAAATAATTAATTTAGCAAACAGAAAACGAAGTTAAAAAAATCATTTGGATATGATAAATCATGTGGTACTTTTTAAGCTAAAAGATTATCCGGCTGATGAAAAAGCATCAGTTATTGCCGAACTGAAAAGTATGCTGGAGTCTCTTCAGTCTAAAATTAAGGAGTTGAAATATATTGAAGTGGGAGTAAACCATGAACCTGATGCCAAAAGTTTTGATATTGCACTGATATCACATTTTGAATCGTTAAAGGATTTGAAAACTTACGCCAATCATCCTGAACATCAAAAAGTTGCAGAGTGCATTAAAGAAACAACCGTAAGCCGTGCGGCAGTGGATTATTATTTTTAGTATTGTTCTAACTTAAGCGTAACAACTAAATGAGAAAAAAGCCAAAAGAGATGTGGGCTTATGCCGGACTTACACTGATGAGTCTGATTATAGGATTCTCATTTATTTTTGTAAAAATAACACTGCGTCACACTTCAACTGCCGATTTGCTTGCACACCGTTTTTTGATAGCAACCATCGGAATATCTCTTTTCTATATTCTTGTCAGAAAAAAAAGACCGCAAATACATCG
>CAZXTX010000189.1:0-6286 GCA_964643695.1 uncultured Mariniphaga sp.
AAAGGATGAAAAAAGTATTTGCTCTTTTAGTTTTATTTTTAATAATATTTTCTTTTGCAAACGAAAAGAACAATAAGAATAAAATATTTCAATCTGAAGGATTATTGGTAGCTGACAGCATAATGAACAGAATTTATGAAGAAATTAAAACTCAATTTAAATTCGGACTGGTTTTAGTGCCTGATGACAGCTCAAAGATGGTTGACAGCCCCAGTATTTTTAGAACAAGTAATAATTTGTGGCATATGACTTTTATTGTTTTCGATGGCAGAGGCTATGAAACCTGGTTGGCTGAAAGTGTCAACTTGCTGAACTGGGAAATAAAAGGAAAATTAATGTCATTTACAGAAAATACCTGGGATTCCAATCAAAAGGCAGGTTACATAGCACTTCAGGATTACGAGTGGGGAGGTAGTTATCACATTCAAAAATTTAAGAATAACTACTGGATGTCATATCTTGGAGGAGAAACATCAGGTTATGAAGCTGGTAAATTAGGAATAGGAATTGCACACACTTCGGGCAAAATTTCAGAGGCTCATGAATGGAAGAGGTTAAATCATGCTGTTATTTCACCATCTGATTCTGATGCCCGTTGGTATGATAACCAGACAATTTATAAAAGCACTGTTATTTGGGATAAGGCCAAAACATCAGGTTACCCGTTTGTAATGTTTTACAATGCCAAAGGAAGTAATGAAACTAATGCTGAAGCAGAAAGAATTACTATGGCAGTTTCAAAAAATATGACAGAATGGAAACGTTTTGGAGATTCTCCTGTAATTGACCACGAAACCGGAATATCAGGTGATGCATTTATAACCAAAATTGATGAAATATGGGTGATGTTTTATTTTGGTGCGTTCTGGAAACCGGGTGCTTTTGACCGTTTTGCATGTTCATATAATCTGCTTAACTGGACTGTGTGGAAAGGCGAGGATTTGATAAGCCCGTCTGAAAGTTTTGACAGCCGTTATGCACACAAACCTTTTGTAATTAAAGACAATGGAATTGTTTATCATTTTTATTGTGCGGTTGACAATAATGGAAATAGGGGAATTGCCCTGGCAACATCAGTTGATTTAGGTAAAAGTGTGCTGAGTTTTTAATACGAATTATATTTTGAAAATACTAAAGGGCGGTATAGTTTCGGTTAAGCCTTTGCTACACTGCCCTTTATTATTAAATCAAAAAATCAATGTGATTTCACATATATTTTTGAGAAGTTCATTTTAATACCCGGGATTTTGTTTTAGTAAGCCGCCTGATTTAATGATTTCACTTGAAGGATAAGGAAAACAAATCTTATGATCTTCCCATTTTTTTACCGGACTTTGATAATCAAGATATGGTCCGATTGTGAAATCAGAATCCGGATTTGATCTGTCTGCATAATAACGGGCATCCGGATGCTTTTCAAGTGCTGCGATTGCGAGTGCCTTGATTTCCGGTTCACCACTGACTGCCCAGCGTTTCAGATCTGCAAAAAGGTCTGAGGCGGGTTCAAATATAAGTTCACAAAGGCGCTCGTGATAGAGTTCAGCCCAGGTGCCTGTTGAATTTCCTGAGAGGCCGACACGCTCACGGATTTTATTTAAATCTCTGGCAGCAGCCTCATTGTTGCCTTTTACAAGATTTGCCTCTGCGCGGAGCAGCATACAATCGGCAAATCGTATTACATGAAAATTGCAACGTGTGGTCGGCCAGTCACCCGAATAATTGACATAACCATTTTCAACAAAATCTTTAGGTGCAAATGCCTGCATCCATTTATTTATTTGAAATCCGGTTTCAATATCAGATGCTGAATAGAACCGGCGGGTATTTCCATTGAACTGGAATTCCTGGCCGTATTCAAGAATGGAAGTGACTAAGCGTTCATTTCCTTCGCCGTCTTTCAATAATTCATTGTAGATATCGAGAGAGGGTTTAAACTGGCCCCATCCGTTGAATTCCCCCCAGCCCTTATTTTCAAGAATAACTCCGGGCCATTCTGTGCCGCCACGTTTCCAGTCGGTACCGCCATTGCTCGGGAATGAAAAACAATACTCACTGCTCCACCAGTCATTTGTCCAGTCTGTAGAAAAAAGACTGGTATATGATGCGGTAAGGTCTCTGCTGTATGTATTCTGGAGTTTATCAACAGAACTGATCACATTATCCCACTTTGTTTTGTCCCAGGTTGCCCAATATGCATATACCCTGGACATCATGGCAACTGCGGCTGCCTTATGGGCACGGCCGCGCTCATCCGGTCCGTACGATTCAAAAGCCGGGAGATAACTTTCTGCTTTTTCAAAATCGGAAATTACCATTGAATAATTATCCATTACAGTAGCCTGCTGAGTAGGAATGGAATAATCATAATTTCCATCGAATTCTTCATATTTAATTGCAGGTACACCCTGAGAGCCTGAGCCATAGCGATATGCAAGTACAAAATGAACAAAACCCCTGATGAAAAAGGCTTCTCCCAGACTTCTTTTTTCTACTGCCGTTAAAGTTGTTTCTTTTTCTTTATCAAGAAGAGATTTTACAACCCAGTTTGAACGGGCCATCTGACTCGTAAGCATATTGTAGTTATCTCTGAGAGGGCTTTCGTCACCATTGGGAGTAAGAGTAAGCAGACTGTTAAAACTTCTTGTACGACCGGCAACCATAAAATTAGCCGCACACTGTTCCCAGAAGATTTCACGTCCGTAACCATTGTCCCCGTTATATAAAACAGCATATAATACCTTTATGGCATTTTCTGTCTGAGCATCATTTACAAAATAATTGTTTGTTGTAGGATTGCCTTCAGGCTGAACATCAAGAAAATTTGAACAACCTGCAAATGAGAGTATAATAAATGATAAGACTAAATATAAAATATTATTTTTCATAGTGATTGATTTTTTAATAAGTAAGTTTAACACCAATTGAAAGAACTCTCGAAACAGGATACTTAAGACCATCCCATCCGCCAACTTCAGGATCCATACCTGAGTAAGGAGTTATAGTGAAAAGATTCTCACCGCTGAAATATACCATTAAAGAGCTTCCACGGTCAAGAAAATGAGTGCTTTTACGGATAGCGTCAGTGAATGTGTATGAAAGAGTTACGTTTTTCAGACGGATATAGGATGCATTTTCAAGATACCAGCTCGATGGCGTGGAAAAGTTTGCGTTAGGATCATTTTTACTCAAACGTGGAATATTTGAACTTGTATTTGAACTGCTCCATGCATCCAAAATGTCAGCTGAGCGGTTGAAGTTCCCTTCCACGTCACTGAGAAGGGTGTATTTAGCCATATAGGCAGCCTGAGCACCTTGTACCCCCTGAAACATCATGCTGTAACCTAAATTTTTCCAGTTAAAGCCTGCGTTGAATGCATATGTAAAATCAGGTATTGCATTACCAAGATATTGACGGTCATTAGTATCAATCTTGCCATCGCCGTTGTAATCTTCAAACTTGAGGTCACCGGCTTTTGCCTGAGGCTGTATCTTCACACCTTGCGAATTGGTATAAGAATTAGCTTCCTCATCGCTTTGAAAGATACCTAACGCTTTAATCATGTAATATGAGTTGAGTGGTTTCCCTTCTGTGGTCTGATAGATAAAAGGCACATTACGGAAAGAACCTCCTCCGGTCCATACTCCTGCATTACCTTGGTCATCTTTTACTCCTATATCGCTGACCCAGTTTTTGTTATATCCTAAATTTCCATTTATAAAATATGAGAAATCTTTATTTATATTATCGTTCCAGCCAATCTGAACTTCAAAACCACGGTTCATTACTTCTCCCATATTGACGAGCATTGCGCTTACTCCAATTGAATTGGGCCATCCCATGGATTGTGTCTGTATAAGATTATAAGTACGTTTGTTATAAACGTCAAATGCCATCGATAAACGATCTTTCAGCATATCAATATCAAGTCCGATATTTAACTGCTCCGATGTTTCCCATGTCAGATTAGGGTTGAGAGCCTTACCGTTATAATATATAACTCCGATATTGCCGGCTGCAGATTCAAATCCGTATTGATTACTTTCATTAGGCCATGAAAACGAACTCAGAGTAGGTGATTTATAATTATAACCAATGGAACCAAGATTGCCGACACGGCCCCATGATGCACGTAACTTTAACAGACTTATCAGATTTTTATTGAAAAAGGATTCGTTTGATATTTTCCATGCACCTGTAAAAGCAGGAAAATCACCATAATTATTGTTGTCAGGAAGGCGCCCTGCATAATCCCGGCGCCACGAAGCTGTAACGAAGTAACGATCGTCAAAACTGTATGATACACGTGAAATAATGGCAACATTGGCATCCGGGCCCGTCAGATAATCCTGAGGTTTACTGGAAGACTCAGCGAAGCTGAAGTATTGCAGATAATCGGATTCATCAGAAAAATTTTTGGCAGAAGCACTGAATCCTCTCGATTCGTAATGGTCGGCTGTTGTTGAGAGCAGCCCGCCTACAGTGTGACTTCCAAAAGTATAGTCATAACTTAAGGTGTTTTCGGTTTTCCATCCGGAAGTTTTGTATGTGCTGTAATCCAGTCCGTTAGAAAGGTCCGGTTTGCCAATTTCCGGGCGTTTGGGTGAAAATGTTTTTTCTAACATCTGGTCAGTATAATAGGAAAATTTACTATTAAATAACAGACCGGGAATGATATTTGAAACTTCAAGGCCGGTAGTATTGAAAAGATTAGTAGTCCGATAGTAACGTGAATGTGCCTGGAGAAGCCGCAGCGGATTAATCGCATCACCATGTATGTCTGCGAAATTACCGCCATATTGTGCTATGTATGCCGGATCCTCAGTGGTGGTTCCTCCATATCCCGTTCCGTCATATTGATATTTGTCAGCACTTTGCGGCATATATATCGCGCTGATGATAGTTCCTGAATATTCACTGTCTGTATTAGTTCCGCGATTGTCATTCTGCCTCCAGGTAAGGTCTTCAGTTATTCTGATCCATTTGTTTATCTGTACGTTTCCCCTGTACTGAACTCCGAGTCTGTTATTATAAGTATCGACAAGTACACCGTTGTTATTTTCGGCAGAAAAGCTTATACGATTTTTAAAATTTTCTGTACCACTGTTTAATACAATGTTGTGCCGGTCATATAAGGCATTCCGAAAAATTTCATCAACCCAATTTGTGCGTGTTGTTCCGATCCATGGATTTCTGCTGACATCCCATCCTAAAGGCAGGTCAAGTCCTGCATTTGAATGAGAAGTCCTTCGCATCATAATTTGTTGTTCCGCATCAAGAGATTTAACAACATTTGTAGCTGAACGTACTCCTCTGAGCCAGTCGTATGAAACAGAGACTCCTTCTTTACCTTTTTTGGTGGTAACAAGGATAACACCGCCTGCACCGGACTGTGCACCATAAATTGCCGCAGATGCGGCATCCTTCAATACAACTATGCTTTCAATATCGGAAAGGGAATTAATGGGAGCACCCGGAATACCGTCAACTACCCAGAGGACATTGTCCCCCTGCTGGGACCCCTGCCCGCGAATTACTATGTTTGGTGTTGAGGTGGGAGAACCTCCGTTTGATGAAATAACCACACCGGGAAGCTGCCCCTGAAGCATAGCCTGGACAGATGTTACCGGATGGGTTGAAAGTTTTTCAGGATCAGCAACCACACCGACAGCTGCGGAAAGATCTTTCCTTTTAGTTGCAACACCATAACCAAGAACAACAACTTCCTCCAGTCTGTGTGTGTCTTCCTCCATAATTACATTGAAAATTGTTTTTCCGGAAATTGGTATTTCCTGTGTTATCATACCCACAAACGAAAATTGAAGAGTTTCGGCATTTGCCGGGAGCGTTAAGGAGAAATTACCGTTAATATCGGTTACCGTACCTGTGGTTGTACCTTTAATTATAATAGTTACACCAGGTAATGGCTGGTCGTTTGTATCGGTTACTTTTCCGGTAACCGTACTTTGTTGGGCCGTAATTTCGGCAATGCAAAACAGAAAAACAGTTACTGATAAAAGCATTTTTAAAAGTAACCTGTTCGAATACCGGTTAAAACCGGCCTGATTTTTATAATTTTTCATAAATTACATAATTTTAATTTTTACTGGATTTTGTTTTTAATTTGAATTTTCACGCATTATGTTAACGTGTATTAAGCGTGCTTTTTGTTTAAAAAAATCATAAAATAATTGGTTCTGTCATAGGCATAAATTTTAAGATTATACTGAAAGTTTGTTTTATGGTTTATAAAAGTTGATTTGAAATGTTTTGGGATAAATAAATTGA
>CAZXTX010000190.1:0-2806 GCA_964643695.1 uncultured Mariniphaga sp.
TGCCGGTGCTTTTACTGCTCCGGTGTTTGCTTTTGGAGCAGTTGTGCTCTGCACTCTTCTTTCAGTATTTGCAGCGGGAGTTTTAACTGCACTTTTTGTCTCTTTAACAGCTGCCGGATTACTTTGATTTGGTGTCTGCCGCGTAGTTACGGTTGTTCCGGTATTTCTTGCAGCTCTTGTTGTCTGTTGTTTTACTTCCGGATTCTGAACTTTGCTGCTGTTGTCCGCATCATTTGTTCTTGCACGTGTAGTTACAGTTGTTCCGCTGTTTCTTGCAGCTCTTGTTGCCTGCTGTTTTACTTCCGGATTCTGAACTTCGCCGGAATTTCTTACTGCAGAAAGTTCACGTCCGGTTTCACCCTGCCGGGTTACGGTACCTGCTGCTGAACCTCGTCTTTCAGCTCTTACTGCATTATCAGAGGCAGCCCTTTGTACTGTTGTTGTGCTTCCCACCCTTGCTCTGTCGGCAGTGTAATTTTTTGAAGCTTCGGTATTATTTTGCGTGGTTCTCATTGTGTACATTACTTTTCCTTCACTTCGCAAATCAGGACGTGTGTATGTTGTTTTATATACTCCCTTGTTGATATTTACAGTTATCAGAGGAGAATAAGTTCTGATAGTGGTGTAATAATGAGTTGAGTAATTTGTATAACGGTAATGAGTCCACGGACGGTAATATGCGTAATAGTGGCTGTGCCAGTTGTAGTGGTAACCGTAATATGCATGCCAGTAGAACGGACGCCATGGTTTCCAGTAAACCGGATAATAGCCCCAATACCATGAAGAACGCCAGGCAGTATAGGACGGCATGTAAATAAACCTTACAACAGGCCAGCTTGCAACCTGACGGGTAGTGGTGTGAACCACCGTTACATTGTTTCTTACATTGGTGTTCCCGATATAACCGGGATTTGGAGTTTCTCCGTTTCCGGTGTAATAGGGTTCAATTATGTAATTTTTCCCGTAAAGAAGTTCATCGCCAATAAGCTGAATCGCTACTGAACCGTCATTGAATTTCTGAATTGTAAATACTGCAACATCCTGGGTTTCATTCTGATTTAATGCAACCCGCAGTACAACATTATGAATGTTTCCTTCGGCATAATCAAAAACCATGATATAATCCACCATGTTGTCGCCATTAAGATCAAGGTTGTTAATCACGGAGTTTTCATCATTTAAGCTCCGTTCAAAACCTTCCAGTGTTTCAGATTCCTGAAACAGTTTCATTACTGCATAGAGATTTAAATTATCACCCGGCAATCCCAGATATTCGCTGGGATTTTTTTGTGCCCCGGCTATGCTCCAGCCTGTGAATAACAGCGTGATGATTGTAATTACTAAATTTTTCATGACTTTAAGTTTTAAAGAGAACTATTGTTAAAAAACGTGGTCATTAAGCTTAAAACAAAAGGTGTACCAATTTCCTGTTTACCAAATAATACGAATTGTATTTACAATCGTTAATGCCGATGGTTAAAATATTCAGGACAATCATCGCTCTGCTCAATTGTCCTGTTATATTTTTTCAATCGGTATAGAATGCACTGTCTTAAACTTTTACCCGGATTAAGATTTTTTTGATACGGCTGTTTCTTTGCCGTAAAAAGTTTGTTACTTTGTTATGGTGTTTTAGTTATCTTATATTTTTTGAAAAATAGATAAGCTAATGAAGCGAACATGCATAACATTTATATCCGGCAGGATAATTAAAACCATGCATGCTCCGTTTTATAACTTTAATAATAAACAATTTAAACAGCATGAAAAGGAATATTAACTCAGTGGTCGGAATGGGAAATGCACTTGTAGATGTAATCAATATATTGGATGATGACGGTTTACTTGCCGAATTTGGCCTGCCCCGGGGCAGCATGACTCTGGTTGACGCAGAACTGTCGGCTAAAATTTTTGAAGCAACGCGTTTAAACCGCCGTCAGATTACCACGGGGGGGTCGGTGGCCAATACAATTCATTCACTTTCAAATTTGGGTGTGGAGTGCGGTTATATAGGCAAAATAGGCAGGGATGAGCTGGGTGTTGCCTTTCGGCGTGAATTTGACGAGAAGAATATAAAAACATTTCTTATTGAAGGAGATATTGAAACCGGCAGGGTAATGGCAATGGTAAGCCCCGATTCGGAGCGTACAATGGCCACTTATCTTGGTGCTGCATCAGACCTGAAGGCTGAAGAGCTAACTTCTGACATGTTTAAAGAATTTTCTGTTTCTTATATTGAAGGTTATCTTGTGCAGGATCACAGACTCATTGACACTGCAATGGATCTGGCAAGAGCAGCCGGTTCAAAAACAGCCATTGATTTATCGAGCTACAATGTGATTGAACAAAATCTGGACTTTTTAAAAAACCTTATTAAAAACAAAACAGATATTGTTTTTGCCAATGAAGAAGAGGCACGTTCCTTTACCGGAAAAGAGCCTGAAAAAGCACTGGATGAAATAGCTTCAATGTGTGAAATTGCAGTGGTTAAACTGGGTAAAAACGGTTCGCTTATAAAGCGCGGGGATGAAACGGTAAAAGTTGGTACTATTAAAGTTAGGGCAATGGATACAACAGGCGCAGGCGACGGGTATGCCGCAGGATTTTTTTACGGATTGGCCAAAGGGTTAAGTCTAAAAAAATGCGGACAAATTGCAGCACTTATTTCCGGGAAAATTGTGGAAGTGACAGGTGCAAAAATTCCGGAATACAAATGGCCCGGAATTTTGGAACAGGTCAGGGAAATTGAAGGCTAAAAAAGCCCGTGAATCTGTGCATTGATTTTATCTATAACCGAGCTTAAATT
>CAZXTX010000190.1:2906-6236 GCA_964643695.1 uncultured Mariniphaga sp.
TGCAGGTTTGGTGCAAAAATTTCAGCATCTTCATAAATTGTTCTGTCCTGAACAGTGGTTTTTCCTGATTTCCGGATATCTATAATCTGTTTAAATCTTGAATTCAGAAAATAAATTTGAAGATTAAACGACCAGCGCTGCATATCGTTGTAGAAATCATTCAGATAAGGATTCTCATCCACATCTTCGAAATGGGGCACCCATTTGTAATTTTTGGATAACAGTTCTGTAAGAGTAGTTTTTCCGGCACCAATATTTCCGGCAACAGCTATATGCATATTTTTAGTTTTATTTAAAATCAGGAAAATAATTTATTTTTCAATTAATGCCAAAAGTTCATCAATGTATTTTCGGTTATTTGATAGTCTCGGAATTTTATTCTGACCGCCAACCTTTCCTTTGCTTTTCATCCACTGATAAAAAAGCCCTTCAGGTGCCACGGTGATATGGGGCATTTCAAGAGTAAGATTCTTATACCTTTTTGCCTCATAATCAGAATTTAATTCTTTCAGGCTTTCATCAAGTAATCTGGTAAACTCCTTTATGTCTTTTGGATTTCTTTCAAATTCAATAATCCACTGGTGTGCTCCTTTTTGTTTATCGGTCATAAAAACCGGTCCGGCAGTATATTCACTAATTATTGCACCGGACTTTTCACAAGCTTTTTTTATTGCATTGTCTGCGTTATCAATAATTACTTCTTCACCAAAGGTGTTAATAAAATGCTTTGTACGTCCCGTAATTTTTATCCGGTATGGTTTTTCTGAAGTAAACTGTACAGTATCGCCAATAATGTATCGCCATAAACCTGAATTTGTTGAAATAACGAGTGCATAGTTTTTATTCAGTTCAACATCTTTTAAACTGATTACAAGCGGATTTTCATTGTCAAATTCCTCCATCGGAATGAATTCGTAGTAAACACCGTAATCGAGCATCAAAAGCATGTCGTTTCTGGAAGGATCATCCTGAATCCCGAAAAATCCTTCAGATGCATTGTAAGTTTCCATATAGTGCATGTTTTCCGAAGGAATAAGTTTTTTATACTGCTCCCTGTATGGTTCAAAGTTTACTCCGCCATGAGTAAATACTTCAAGATTGGGCCATACTTCCAGAATATTGTTTTTTCCGGTTCTTTCCAAAATTCTTTTCAGCAATACCAAATACCATGAAGGAACACCTGCCAGTGAAGTAACATTTTGATCAACAGTGGTTTCAATAATTTGTTCCATCTTTTCTTCAAATTCCGCAATAAGGGCTATTTCAGTTGTGGGAACCCTTATAAGTTCGGTCCAGAACGGAACATTTTCAATAAGAATGGCTGATAAATCGCCATAATATGAATTGTTGCTGAAGTTGTTGATTTTATGACTGCCTCCCAGAGTCAGTGTCTTTCCGCGAAGCACATTTGTTTCAGGGAAATTTTTTGTATAAATGGCCAAAACATCTTTTGGCCCGCGCAGATGGCAGTCTTCAAGTGCATTTTTTGTTACGGGTATGAATTTGCTTTTATCGCTGGTAGTGCCCGATGATTTTGCAAACCATTTTACTTCTCCCGGCCAGAGCAAATCAGTTTCACCATCCCGGAGCCTGTCAACCCAGGGTTTTATATCATCGTAAGTTTGAAGAGGAACAGTTTTTTTAAACTCACCAACAGTGTGAATTTCATCGTAATTGTATTTCCTGCCCCAAACAGTGTCATCGGCTCTGTAAAGCAGATTCAGCAAAGTTTCATGCTGTATTTCAAAAGGATGTTCACGATACAGCTCTATCTGGTAATTCCTTTTGTAATTTATCCATTTTATTGCCGAGTTTAACAGTGCCATTTTATATGTAGTTGATTGTTTCCAAAGTTAGAAAATATTTGAATGAGGGGGGTAAGCCGGATTAGTTTACTTACAATTTATTTAATATAATCCGAAAAGTTGTTCCTTTCCCGGTTTCTGACCATTTAATAAAAATTTTTCCTGAATGGTAGTTTTCAACAATTCGTTTTGCAAGTGAAAGGCCTAATCCCCATCCGCGTTTTTTTGTAGAGTAACCCGGTTGAAAAATAGTTTTAAACTGTGATTTGTGAATTCCTTTTCCGGTATCTGTAACATCTAAAATAACCAAATTCCCTTTTTCAAAAAGATCGAGGGTAATTGTGCCATGATTGTTCATTGCATCTATCGAGTTTTTGCACAAATTTTCGATTACCCATGAAAACAGAGCGTTATTAAGAGGAATAATCAAATCTTTATTTGCAGGGAAGTTTGTTTCAAATACTATTTTATCTGATGAACGGGTTTTCAGATAATTAACGGCAGAATTTATTACCTCTGTAATATTTGAAGGAATAAGTTCGGGTTTTGAACCTATTTTTGAGAAGCGTTCAGTGATTTTTTCAAGTCTGTGCGTATCTTTTTCAAACTCATCAATCAGGTTTTTATCTATATTTTCCTGCTTTAAAATTTCAATCCAGGCCATTAACGATGAAATGGGAGTTCCCAGCTGATGTGCGGTTTCTTTTGACATTCCCACCCAAACCTGATTCTGCTCGGCACGCTGGGTTGCCAGAAAAGCTGAATATGCAGCAATTAAAAATACTATAATTACAAACAGCTGAATAAAAGGATAATAACGAAGATTGCGTAAAATGTTCGATTCGCGATAATACAGCAGCAGATAATCATCTTCTTCATCGGAAAGATTAATCAAAATCGGCTCTGCATGTGATTCCATCTTTTTAAGTTCCTTTGCAAGTTCCTGTTGTTTTCTGCCTTCGGGCAGATTTATATTGGCATGATAATTAAAAGTTCCGTCGGCTTCAACAATAATCATCGGAATTGTTGTATTCTGCTCAAGAATTGACTGAATCAGTGTTAAATAAGCTGTGTTTAGCTTTTCAGTATCAGTTTGAGTTCCGTTTTGTATTCCCGATTCGGCAAGCCGTTTTGTTGCCTGTGCCCACAGTTCCACTTTTTTTTGTTCCTCAACAGCCATTCTTCCGGTAAGCCAGTTGGTGTACATAAGTGAGGCAACCCCGATTAAAACTGCAACCAGTAACAACAGAATTTTTCCGCGCTTTCTTTTAAGATAAATATCCAAGGCAAGCTATTTTAGTTTATTCTCAAAAAACGGACTAATCAATAAAATATTATCTTATTTACCAAGCATTTCCCTTACTGCACTTACTATTCCGTTTTTATCTATTCCGCATAATTCGTATAATTCCTTAAGCGAACCATGTTCAATAAAGTGGTCGGGAATGCCAAGCATTTTGATTTTTGACAAAAAGCCGTTTTCAGTCATGAATTCTGCTATGGCACTTCCAAAACCTCCTTTTAA
>CAZXTX010000191.1:0-6236 GCA_964643695.1 uncultured Mariniphaga sp.
GATGACGGGCATTTTGTAGCTGCCCATTCTGTTATTAAAGGCAATAAGGTAATAATCTGGTCAGAGAAAGTGAAACAGCCGGTAACAGTACGATATGCATGGAAAGATACGGCAGAACCGTTTTTGTTCAACAAAGCAGGATTGCCGGCATCTACTTTTACAACCTCAGATAACTGACGATAAAAAATTTTTAATTTTCTATTTTTTACCCCTCTCCCAATGGCTATCGGGAGAGGGGTAAATGGTCAATTGTTTATAACAATTGTAATGTAGCGTTTGAAGCGCAGAACCACATCTTCACTCTCGTTACAAACAAAGTGGATTTGGGGATGATTTGGCAGTTTATAGACGGGCTTGATTGTGTTTTTTTATTTTTTTAAGTGATTTTGGATGATGGTGGTAACTGGCTGTGTACGGATGTGAATTATTTCCGCGTTGATTTTGGGTTTCATTTAACTTTGTTTAGCTTTGTCAAAATTTTTGTTTTTTAGAAGTTTTGATAAAGTCAGGCGTAGTTACATTAATATCAATCAAGTATGAACAGCTTAATTGTGCGAAAAAGTTACATGAACCAATTGGATAAACTGAAAGATAAACCTGTTATAAAAGTTGTTACGGGTTTGCGGCGTTCGGGAAAATCCACACTATTAGAAATGTATGCTCAGAAGATTCAGCATTCGGGGGTAGATTCCAAAAGAATTCAGCACTATAATTTTGAAAAACCTATTTTCCCGGAAAATTATAGCTGGCGGGATATATATCAAGCGATATTAGACAAAACAGAGAGAGAGCATAAGAATTATATTTTTTTGGATGAACCTCAGCAGATTGCTGAATTTGAGAGACTTATTGATGCTTTGTTTGTAGAAAACCATATCGATTTATATGTAACAGGTTCGAACGCTTACTTTTTATCGGGCGAATTAGCCACACTGCTGTCAGGACGCTATATAAGCATCCATCTGCTCCCCTTTTCTTTTGCTGAATATGTTGAATGCAATCAGGATTCTTCCCTTGAAAAATATGAACTGTTCAATAATTACCTTTATGAAACATCATTACCACAAGGCATTTTATTGCGTGGACAAGGCATTGACATTCAAAACAAATATGTGCAGGATGTATATAGTACCATTGTAGAGAAAGATATAAATCAGCGGTATAATATTCAAAACAGCAGAAGCTTTGATAATCTTTCAAAGTTCTTAATGGGTGCTATCGGTAGTCCTGTATCGCCAAACAGTATTTCCAAAGCTATGAAGCAAGATAATCAAAGCATACATCACAATACCGTTGAAAAATATATCCGGTATTTGGTTGATTCCTATGTGTTTTATCAGGTGGACCGTTTTGATATCAAGGGGAAGCAACAATTAGCTACCCAAGAGAAGTACTATTTAGTTGATTTAGGTTTTAGAAATTTAAAGTTGGGGAAATTCCAGTATCAGGATGTAGGGCATATTTTAGAAAACATTGTTTATCTCGAACTTCAAAGAAGGGGAAATCAAATATGGATTGGAAAATACAATCAGTTTGAAGTTGATTTTATAGTCAGAAATACTCAAAACAGCTTTGAATACTATCAGGTTAGCTGGTCAATTGCAGAGCCACAAACTGCTGAGCGAGAAATAAGAGCATTAAAAGCCATTCAGGATAATTACCCCAAGTATCTTCTGACTATGGATATGATTCGCTCTGAAATTGACGGTATTCATCATATCAATGTGGTTGATTGGTTATTGGATTAACAGGCCTAAATAATCCCGGAACCGAAGATATAGCTGTTATGATCTGATTGTTGTTTTATTATATCATCTCTCGGGATTCAATTCTATAAGGATTGTTGATTATAACCTAACGCTTCGCATTGGGCTGATTTCGATAAATATCTTCTGCCCCTCGTAGCAAATGGAGTGGAGTTGGTACGGGATAAACACTTGTTTAAACTATTTAATCTTCAGTGTTTTATATGTGATATCGTGGGCGGTTAATTGATTGATAAAAGTTTATTTAATTTTGATTCTAATTCTTTAGATGGTTTTTGTGCATTTGAATCAATAATTTTTCCTTCTTTATTTATCAAAATATATTTCGGTAAAAAATTTATCGAATATCTTTCTCCAAATTCGGTTCTCATTCCATTTGGTATGATTAACTCATTTACATCTTCACTTAAATTTTTGTTGTTGGCTAAATAATTTTGCCAAATTTCAACTGATGAATCTACTGATATGGCAATAAACTGAATGTTTTCGTTGTCTTTATATACAGAAGCCAATTCATAAAAATGAGGTTTTTGAGCTATACATGCTCCACACCATGTTGCCCAGACATCTATCAATACTGTTTTTCCTGTAAAATCAGATAGTTTTATTGATTGATTTTCAGGATCTTTAGCCATGAAATTATAAGCCTCCATTCCTTCTTGTGACGCAAAGTGAAATTCGGCAATCCTTTCATAAATATCACGATAAGGATTGTTTTGTTGCTTTTCAAGTATTTTGAGCATGGTTACTGAGTCAAAAAGTTTATTGTGTCTTTGCCAGTACGAGGGGCTTGCAATTAGTTCTTTAATGTAAACTGCTGTCAAATAGTTGGCTAAGTCTAAATTATTTGTATGCAATTGTATGAAATCAATAAAGTCAGAAATGCTTTCCAGCTCATCATGCTTTCTTAAATATTCTATTTCATATTTGTATAGCAGATTGTGAGGAAGCGATTTATTATAACTGGAGTTATTATCTATTTTAAATAGAAAGTCCCAATAGGTATTGTCGGGGGATAAATTTCTAATTAATCTGCCATAATAAATAAGAAAGGAATATGCCCTTGCAGAATTCTGAAAATCAAGAATTTCCTTTTCCGTTGATGTCAATATATTTTCATACCGATTAATCACGCTATCTCTTTTAGTAATCAGAGAATCAAAAAGGAAATAGACATCTTTGGGATTTTTCGTATCAAAAATTAAATTTTGATTTTCACCAATAAAGGAATTATTGCTTGTAAAGAGATAATGAAGTAATGAGTCTGCTAAAGAATTACTTATTACTTTTCCGCCGGAATCAATTATTAATGACTTTTCACTGTTTGGGGTTAAAATACCCAGGTGAAAGTTCATGTCATTATCCACTAAACGGTTAATGGAAACTACAATTGGTTCATCTGTTTTTATTAAAGTATCACCTATATTACAGGGTAAAATTATAATGGGTTCTTCTGTAATTAAATTGCGTATTACAAGTGAATCATTCTTATCGCCTTGATTTTCAATAAATATTTTAATTCCATTATTATTAGTGCAGCTACCTGTTAGTATCAGTATGACGAAACAGATTAGTTTTGGAATTTGCTTAATAGTTTTTGGTTTAATTGGCTTTAATGTCTTATTTAAGCAATTGAGATGGAACATTGATTAATATTTTTTTAATTAAAAGTAACAGAAATATTCTTTAAAAACATATCTGTTTAAGAAACTATTTTTATTTATACTATTTCAGGTAAATTTTTTTCAAATATACTTTTCATGCATTAACGCTGTCTCCGAAAACGGGGCAGGCAAGTCTAAAGACATTGATTCCGACATCGGAACAGGCTAGGTTATGTCATAGTGCGAAGCTTTCCGACAAGTCGGAACAGGCTCTGACAACGTTAAAATGAATATTTTGGTACTTCCGATAAACCGGAATGTTCCATCCGTATTTTTCGTAGGATGTGGCTTTTGTGATTGAAAATAGATGAGCAGATCCCCGGTGGAATTAGTTTGCCTTCTATCTCTCGTTTCCAAACGAAAAAGAGTTGGCACCTTAATCGTAATAAACTTCACTTGTTAATATTGATAAAGAGTTACAAACGACTAAATATAGATACCTAGTTAATTATAAGACCATTACCTAAGCAAATAAACATTTTTTGTTGATAAATGAAATTTTAATAATAAAATATGTTTTGTAAGTTTATTGAGAGAATAAGGTGTTGTGGGTAATATATAACCCAAGAGTCTGCAAACAACTAATTTAAAACATTAAATGAAATTAAAATTAGTATTAGAATACAAACATTTTTTTGATTCAGATCCACCTGAGAACAGACTGGATTTAATTAAACATATACCTAAGTTGCAATTGCTATATCAAATTGCAGGATTAAATTATCGCTTAAAGCCATACAATAAACTTAAATATGATTTCTCAATAGAAACACAAGTTAATGAACTTAAATATTTTTGTCCCATAGACAAAAAGTTACATAATAAATATGTGCAAATTGCATCAAGATATACAAATAGTCAAGACGAATATCCTATAATATTTAATCGAGCAGCAAACTTGTTTGCACTTGAAGAAATTCTTAATAACGATGGTTTTTTTCAAGAAGAAAAGTTTGATACGAGAAAAGTCGAATTTAGGGATGACATTTTTAAATATCTTTTAGCTGTTAATACAGAAGTTGTTAAGATAAAACAACTGTCTTCTGATGACACAACAATCGAAAATGTTAGTGCATCTGCAATTGTTCTCAATGAATTGATGATTGAAGACAATCCAGTTTATATCCCATATAAAGGAATTTGTCTTATTGAGTATTTATCCAAGCATCCTGTTTATGGGGATGAATTACAAAGGTATTTTAAAGAAATACTCAAAATTGATAAAGATAAATTTATATACAATATACTCTCTCTTTCTATGGCAAATAGCCAAAAGAATAGTTTTACTGAATTTGTTTACCATACGAGTGAACCTGACGAGTTTTTAGATTATTTGAGTAACAATCAATATAAGAATAAGGATTACATTAAACTTTTAACGATTAAGAAAACACCTTTTTATAAAGATAAAGACACACGATATATTGTTCTGGATATTAATTTTTTAATCAATAAAAGTTATAATTTTTTTCTTAATGATTTCTGGTTCGATTATTTAAAACCACAAAAAGACCATAAAGGAAAAGAAAAATTCAGTTTTAAAAATTACCGAGCAGCATTCGGATTGTTCTTTGAAGAATATGTTGGGGAAATTATTGAAAACAGCTTTAGTCACCTTAAATATCCCAAACCCTTATTATTTGATAATTTGAAAATTAAAATCGATGCTGGACAAATTGAAGTTGCTGATATTTATGTGAGACAAAATAAGAAAATTCTTGTTGGTCAAGTAAAGTCAAGTTCTATTTATGACAACGAAAAGTATAGTGGAGATATAAATATCTTATACAGAAACGATAGAGAACAATTTTTTAATGATTTTGGCGTAAACCAAGCTTATAATTCAATTAAAATAATTTTAGAAAATTATGATTCTTTTGACCCAAGACTACCAGCAGATAAAAAATTAGAGTTTTATCCAGTTATAATTGTTAATGACAAAGTGTTTCAAACACCTTTAATACCAAATCTATTTTATCGTAGATTTCAAGAACTTCTTGTAAACAATGATTATAAGCCACATAAAATATATCCATTAGTTGTAGCTCATATATCAGATTTAGAATATTTGGAAAATACCTTGGCAAAAAAGAAAAATACGATATGGGATATACTTAAATCACATTACAAAAAAATTAACAAAACTATAATGTTCCCATTTTATAATACAACTAATAGATTTATTAATCCTGAAATAATAACGGATAGATTAAGGAAAAAAATTGAAGAAATAATAAAATTATATTCTGAAAATAATCAATAAAAACATTAATACAATATTTTGTATAAACAATAACTGATAATCTTTTGCCCCTCTTTTCCGAACGAGGGGGAATCGGTTTGTAATTTCAGCTAAAGATTTTTCTGTAAGCTTAGAAACTTCGCTTTACATATGTGATGTAATCACGCGGTAGCAGGGTTAGTATTAAAAATCATTTACCGTAGCTTCGTTTATGCAGCTCTTTTATCCGGTTTAAAAGTTCACCTTCTGCCGGGCCGCGGACTGTTATATTTTTTACAATTTTTTCAACCGGTAGCAGATTTAGCGGTAGTTCAAAAACACCGAACTCTTTCATCCATTCATTCAGTTGTTTGCCGGAGCCGGCATAAACCACTGTGCCAATTCCGGCCCAGGCATGTGCTCCCGCACACATTGGGCAGTGTTCGCCACTGGTGTACATTGTGGCCTGTCGGCGTTCTTCGGTGCTTAGATTTGATAATGCCCACGCTGCCAGCTCGTATTCGGGATGTGACAATGCATGTTCTGTTTTGATTTTATTGCGTGCGGTTGCCAGTATATTGCCGT
>CAZXTX010000192.1:0-6179 GCA_964643695.1 uncultured Mariniphaga sp.
TACTTTTACATTTTCAAACTGAAAATATGTTTAACATGAAGATTATAAGACTAACTGTTCTGTCGGTACTTCTTTTTGGTGGTTTTGTTTCGGCCAAAGAAGGGATGTGGATTCCTGTCCTGCTTGAAAAGTACAACATTGCCGATATGCAGGAAATGGGTTTCAGACTTTCGGCACAGGATATTTACGATATTAACAATGCCAGCATGAAAGATGCGGTTGTGGTTTTTGGTGGCGGCTGTACGGGTGAAATGGTTTCTGTGGAAGGATTGCTGCTCACAAATCACCACTGCGGCTACAGGCAGATTCAGGAACACAGTTCAGTTGAAAATGATTATCTGACCGATGGTTTCTGGGCAATGAACAGGGATGAGGAACTTCCTAATCCGGGGCTGACGGTAAGATTTCTGGAATATATGGAAGATGTTACCGAAAAGGTTTTATTGGAAACATATAGTCTGGAAAGTGAAGACATGACAAAAAAGATATTGGAAAATATTTCCAAAATAGAAAAAGATGCTTCCGGTGAGGGAAAATTAATGGCCCAGGTAAAACCGCTGTTTTATGGTAATCAATACTATTTGTATGTATATAAAACCTATCGTGATGTGAGGCTTGTAGGTGCGCCGCCGTCATCTGTCGGAAAATTCGGTGGTGATACCGATAACTGGATGTGGCCCCGCCATACGGGTGACTTCTCCCTTTTCAGGGTTTATGCAGATAAGAACAACGAACCTGCCGATTATTCACCCGATAATGTACCGTTTAAGCCGAAAAAGTTTTTCAAGATTTCATTAAACGGAGTGGAGGAGGGCGACTTTACCCTTATTTTTGGTAATCCGGGAACCACAATGCAATATATTCCATCTTATGAGGTGGATATAATTCAAAATCAGCGCGACCCTGACCGCATTGCCATTCGTGATAAAAAACTTGAGATTTTTGAAAAATATATGGAGTCAGGTTCTGTCATTCGCATTCAGTATTCAGCCAAACATGCTTCGGTAAGCAATGCGTGGAAAAAGTGGCAGGGTGAAATAAAAGGGCTGGAGCGACTGAATGCTGTTAACGAAAAACTGAGTTTTGAAAACGATTTTAAAATATGGGCAGAAAATAACGGAAGCTGGGAAAACCGCTACCGGCAGACTTTTGAGAGTTTTGAAAAACTGTATTTTCTATATAAAGATTATATAAAAGCATCGGATTACTATTCTGAAATTGTATTTAACGGAATTGAAGTTTTCAGACCGACAGCACTTGTAAACGGTATCGTCAAAAGCATGGAAAATAATCAGAATCATTCAATCGAAACCCGTCTGGAAAGTATTTTGGAATACCTGCCCGGTTTTTTTAAAGATTTTCATCAGCCTGTTGATGAGGAGATGTTTTTGACTTTGCTGCCTCTTGTTAATGAAGATTTGAAATCTGAATTTGTTCCCGGTCATTTAGGTGAAATATTAAAACGTTTTCCAGATAAAAAACTTTTGAAAAAAATATACCGTAAATCAAAAATGACTGACGAGGCCGGTTTAACCGAGATTTTTAACGAGAAAAATTACAACAAGCTTTTAAAATTAAGAGACGACCCGCTTGTTAAACTGTATAATCGTTTGAGTTTTCATTTTGAAGCAGAGATAAAACCGGTGGTTGATGCACTTTCAGTTGAAATTAACCGGAATATGAAGGATTATATGGCCGGAATAATGAAAATGAAAAAAGATGAAGCTTTGTATCCTGATGCAAATATGACGCTGAGAGTGGGATATGGAAAAGTTGAGGGCTACAAGCCTCAAAACGGTATTGAATATAAATATTACACTACTCTTGAAGGTGTTATGGAGAAGAATGATCCTGAAAATTATGATTACAGTGTGCCGAAAAAACTCAAAGAGTTGTATGAATCAAAGGATTATGGCGTTTATTCCGACAAACAGGGTAATATGCCGGTCTGTTTTATTGCTTCAAATCATACTTCGGGCGGTAACTCCGGAAGTCCTATAATAAACGGAGACGGCTATCTTGTGGGAATTAACTTTGACCGCTGCTGGGAGGGAACCATGAGTGATATTATGTATGACCCGGAGCAGTCGCGAAATATTTCAATTGACATACGGTATGCCCTGTTTTTGATTGATAAATTTGCAGGTGCCGGATATTTGCTTGATGAAATGGAGCTGATTGGAGGTGAAAAATAAAACAGAATTGTATGAGAATAAAGGTTTTTCTTTTGGTTTTAATTCAGTTTTGCTTTTTGAATTCGTGTATTACCCGGTCGGTTCAGGAGAAGAAGGATTTGAAAAAACATGCCCTGCAAAAGATCGAGCCGTTTTTCAGTCCTCCGGCAGAATATGAAAACCGTCTGGAAGGTTACCGCTCCCCGCTTTTGTTTTATAGTGGCGATACTGTAAAAAATGCCAAGGAGTGGGAGCAAAGGAGAAGTGAAATTCGCAGCCGGTGGATGGATATGATGGGGCAGTGGCCGGACGTGATTAAAAATCAGGAATTTGAAGTTTTGGAAACTGTAAAGCGGGAAGACTTTACACAGCAGCGGGTCAGGTTTAACTGGACTCCAAACTCTCAAACCGAAGGATATTTGCTGATTCCCGACAAGAAAGGCAAGAAACCTGCCGTTATCACTGTTTTTTATGAACCGGAGACAGCTGCAGGTCTGAATGATAAGAAGAACCGAGATTTTGCATACCGGTTGGTAAAAAGAGGATTTGTAACCTTGTCGCTTGGAACAACCGAAACCACAAACAATAAAACTTATTCCGTTTATTATCCTGATATCGATAATGCCGGAATTCAGCCGCTGTCGGCATTAGCTTATGCGGCAGCAAACGCATTTGAAGTTTTGGCTGGTTGCAAAGAGGTTGATTCTTCAAAAATTGGTATAATGGGACATTCATACGGTGGCAAGTGGGCTATGTTTGCATCGTGTCTTTACAGCAAGTTTGCCTGTGCAGTATGGGGCGATCCGGGAATTGTTTTTGATGAGGAAAAAGGTTCAAATGTCAATTACTGGGAACCGTGGTATCTGGGATATTATCCGCCGCCGTGGGATAGAACGTGGAGCAAAACAGGTGACGATGCAAAAGGGCTTTATCCTGAGCTGATAAAAAACGGTTATGATTTGCACGAATTGCATGCTCTGATGGCACCCCGCCCGTTTTTGGTTTCAGGTGGTTCGTCCGATCCGGAATACAGATGGATTCCGCTAAATCATTCGGTTGCAGTAAATAATTTGCTTGGATATAAAAACAGGGTTGCAATGACAAACCGGCCTCTGCATGAACCGAATGAAGAGGCCAATGAAATTGCCTATTCCTTTTTTGAATGGTTTTTAAAGTGATTTAAACCGTAACAAACTGCGCAATATTCCGGTTAATTTCTATCCGTTTAAAAATTGACCTCATTATTTTACTGTAAAGTTCATCTTTAATAACCGCATCTTCAATTCCGCCATCAATGTTAGGATTGTCGTTTATTTCAATTACATAAACTTCATCGTCAATCATTTTTAAATCAACACCGTAAAGTCCGTCACCAATGAGTGAGGCGGCTTTTACGGCAGTTTTAATAACTTCAGGCGGAACATCAGTTACCGGTACGGTTTCCACATTTCCCCAGTTTGTTTTGCTTTCACTTTTCCAGTTGTAAATCTGCCAGTGGTTTTGAGCCATGTAATATTTGCAGGCATAGAGCGGCGACTGGTCAAGTATTCCAATCCGCCAGTCAAATTCGGAAAACATAAATTCCTGAGCAATAACCAAATCTGAGTTTTTGAAAAGTTTTTTCAATGATTCGTCAAGTTCATCGGCATTGTTTACTTTTTCAACTCCAAGGGAAAAAGCACTGTCGGGCTGTTTCAGCACGAGCGGGAATTTAAGATTTACGGTTTGCAGTTTCCGGTAAGCCTGTTTTGAAAGTACAACTGTTTCCGGTGTTTTTATTTTGTTCTGTTTCAAACGTTCATTTTGAAAAATTTTGTTGGAACAGCGTAATATAGACCATGGGTCGTCAATAACTACCAGTCCTTCGGCATAGGCAGCCCTTGAAAAATGGTATGTGTGATTATTGACACTTGTTGTTTCCCTTATAAACAGTGCATCGAATTCCGAAAGCTGGCTGAAATCATCTTTTGTAATAAATTCAGTATAAAAACCTTCCTTGTCGGCAGCTTTTTTGAAATTTTGCAATGCATCAGAATCCGATGGAGGGTTTTTTTCTAAAGGATTAACAAGAATTGCGAGGTCGTATTTGTAATTTTTAAAACGCGGGCGTGCAAATCGTTTTTTTGAGAAGTATTCATGTGCAAATTCCTGTATTTTTTCAAAATGTTCCGGATTAACCTTTTTAAGGCTGAGCGGCGTTACTTTTTGAATGAGCCATTTATCGGTTTTAACAAAATCAATTTGTAAAAGAGGAGCTTCAAACAGGTGATAAAGCTTATGTCCCAGATATCTGAATTTTGGATTTACGGAATTGCCAAAATATATAAAGAGGCTTATTTTGTTGTCTTCAACGCTTTTCAGGGTTTTTTGAATGTCATCGTCAATATATCCGGAAAGTGAACGTATAAGGGATTGTTTGCTGAAATCGCGCAGTGTTGTTACATTGGGAATTACACGGTGGTCACGTGCCGAAGCAAGCAGCGAAACGTAGTATCCCATTTTTTGATAATTATATGAATTGCTCAGATTGAATATTCTGACATTTCTTAAAGACTGAAATTCAGGATTTGTAATATAATTGTGTGATGAAACAACTTCCACTCCTTCAATTTTCAAATTCCAGTTTTTCGGATTTCTTACAATTATAATATTTGAGATGGTTTGTTTTTCTGAATTTTCATTTAGCGTTAAAACCATTCTCAAACCATGTTCGTCTTTTTGGTAATAATCAGGCAGTTCATCTGTTATATTAAAACCTGACTTTTTATAAAATTTAATAAGCTTGTTGTCAGATTTCAGCACTTCCAATGAAATGCGGCTGATTTTTTGCGAACTGGCAAAATTTTTGGCATATTCAAGAATATATTTACCGATGCCTTTTCCCTGAAATTCAGGCAGAACGGCTATTGAAAATATGCGAAGCGTTTTTGCATAAATATAAAATGTTGCAGAACCTGCATCGGTTTTTGTTTTACCTGAATTAATTTCTGCAACAACAACTTTTTGAAAAGGACTTGTTAAACTGTATCTGAGAGAGCGGCGTGTTGTCTGCTGAAAATCCGCGAAACAGTTTTTTTCAAGTTTCTCTAAAAAGTCCAAATCATTTATTCCTGATTCTCTGATAGTTATCTTCATAAAATTTGAAAACAAAAAAGATTCAAATGTACATTATTTTTGAATTGAATGCTCAGGAAATAAAAAAGAAATCAGAAACTTTCCGGAAGTTAAAAATTGAATTAATGAAATAATCTTTTTTTGTTCAGTTTTTTATCCAGGTTACTATTTTATCATCATCAGGCTTGATTTTAGGATCCACCATTTTTATTAGTTTGCCGTTTTCATCAATCAGGTACTTTTGAAAATTCCACTGAACTTCCGAGTCAAGCACACCGTTTTCCGATTTTGTAGTCAGCCATTTGTAAAGCGGGTGAATATCATCTCCCTTAACTGAAATTTTTGACATCATCGGAAAAGTTACCCCGTAATTTTTCTGGCAAAATGTTACAATCTCTTCATTTGATCCGGGTTCCTGACTGTTAAAATTGTTTGCCGGAAAACCGATTATAACAAAATTATCACCTCCGTAGGTTTCGTAAATTTCCTGCAGTTGTTCGTATTGCGGAGTCAGACCGCATTTTGAAGCTGTATTTACAACAAGCACTTTTTTCCCTTTTAATGAGGAAAGTTCAAAGTTGTTGCCTTCAATATCCTTAACGGTAAAGTCGTAAAATGATTTTTGTGCCGATACTATGTTTGTTAAAACCAACATGACAGTTATTAATATTAATTTATTCATTTTCCTGAATTTTAAGAAAAACAAATTGTCTGAAAAAAAGTTTTCTGTAAGGAAGTTTGTCAGTGGAGCATTTTCCATGCAGAAGTTGCCTGTTTTAGCAATGTGTCATAATTCTCATCGTTTTTGTCAGTTATCTGGTTGTCAACTTTTTTAATGTCCTCCTCTTTGGTACTGTTGTACATTATTGCCGGAATACCGGTGTTGCAGAA
>CAZXTX010000193.1:0-6175 GCA_964643695.1 uncultured Mariniphaga sp.
CATCCGGCTTGTTATACGAATTGTATTTACAAAATAGTCCAAACTGTTTTGTAAATTTACAATCGGTATTATTCTTATTTTTACTAATTATAAATTACATAAAATCTTTGTTTTTGTCATCTTCAGATTACAATTTCTGTAAATATCTGTTAATTTTGCAGAAAAACTAAGTTTTGGAAGATTTTCAGAAAACGCATAAAACACTTCTTGAAAGCACCAACCCCATCCTCCACCGGGAGCTGCTAAAAACAATTGACTGGTCGGACCGCATAATTTGTATAAAAGGATTCAGGGGTGTAGGTAAAACAACTTTTATTCTGGATTATCTTAAACAGAAATTCCCGGATGAAAATTCAGTTTTATATGTTAATCTGAACCATTTCTATTTTACCCAGCGAACGATTATTTCATTTGCCGATGAGTTTACAAAGCGCGGTGGTGAAATTCTACTTTTAGACCAGATTCAAAAATATCCGAACTGGTCAAAAGAGCTTAGAATGTGTTTTGACAAGTTTCCCGGATTAAGAATTATTTTCACCTCATCGCCGGTTTTACCGGTTATTGAGAACAATCCGCAACTAAAGGGGATTGTAAAGGAGTATTTTCTTGAGGGGCTTTCATTCAGAGAATATCTGAACCACACCACAGGTTTAGATTTTCCGGTTTATTCATTTACCGATATTTTAAACCGGCATACCGAAATAGCCCCCGGGATTATTTCAAAAGTAAGGCCTCTTGCCTATTTTGGTGAATATCTAAAAACAGGTTTTTATCCTTATTTTATCAATGACCTGAATTTTTATTCGAATACTCTTTTAAAAAATATTAACCTTGCTCTGGAAATTGATGTTCCGTACATCAACCAGATTGACTTAAAATATTTGCCAAAACTCAGAAAACTGTTGTACATCATAGCCACAGAAACACCTTTTTCACCAAATGTGAGTAAATTGGCAGCTGATATTAAAACATCCCGGGCAACGGTAATGAATTACCTCCGTTACCTGAAAAGTGCAAAACTTATTGAGCTGTTATACACCAATGGTGATGAAAGCGAACTAAAGAAGCCTGACAAAGTATATATGGACAATACAAACCTGCTGTACGCAATTGCCCCCGGCAATGCTGAAAAGATAAACTTAAGGCAAACGTTCTTTCAAAATCAGATTGGCTATTTTTACCAGATAAGCAGCACCGCAAAAGCGGATTTTATGGTAAACGACACCTGGAGTTTTGTTGTTGGCGGCCACAAAACGGTTCCTGAAAAAGGCCAGATTGCAGCTGCCGACATGATTGAAACCGGCAAAAAGGATATTATTCCTCTTTGGCTTTTTGGTTTTTTATATTAAATATAAACAGATTCAGACTATTAATTCATTGAAATAAAAAGGAGAAAATAATGGCAAAACGAAAAAACTTCATCACCTGCGACGGTAACTATGCAGCTGCACACATTAGCTACATGTTTAGTGAGGTCGCTTGTATTTACCCAATTACCCCTTCGTCAAACATGGCGGAATATGTTGATGAATGGGCTGCTTTTGGAAAAAAGAATATGTTTGGCCGACCGGTCCGGCTTGCTGAAATGCAAAGTGAAGGCGGAGCTGCCGGTGCAGTTCACGGTGCCCTTCAGTCGGGAGCACTTGCAACAACCTATACCGCATCACAGGGGCTTCTGCTGATGATTCCCAACATGTATAAAATTGCAGGGGAACTGCTTCCCACCGTTTTTCATGTCAGCGCGCGTGCACTTGCCGGGCATGCTCTTTCAATTTTTGGTGACCACAGCGATATTTATGCAGCCCGCCAGACGGGTTTTGCAATGCTTGCAGCAGGTTCGGTTCAGGAAGAAATGGATTTGGCAGGTGTGGCTCACCTTGCAACAATTAAATCGAGAATTCCGTTTGTAGCTTTTTTCGACGGTTTCCGCACTTCGCACGAAATACAGAAAATAGAGGCACTCCAAATGGAAGATATTGTTCCTTTACTCGATCAGGATGCTTTACAGGAATTTCGTGACCGTGCCTTAAACCCGGAAAACCCCGTAATCAGGGGTACCGCCCAAAATCCCGATATTTTCTTTCAGGCGAAAGAATCTTCAAACAAGTTTTATGATGCCGTTCCGGGTATTGTAGCCGAATATATGCATGAAATCTCAAAAATAACCGGAAGGGAATACAAGCCGTTTACATATTATGGCGACCCGGATGCCGAGAATATTATAATTGCAATGGGATCGGTAACCGAAACCATAAAAGAGACTATCGACTATCTCAATTCACAGGGCAAAAAGGCAGGCCTTATCACTGTTCATCTTTTCCGTCCGTTTTCTGCCAAATATTTTCTGGATGTACTCCCGGAAACCGTTAAACGGATTGCTGTTTTAGACCGTGCAAAAGAACCCGGTTCAACCGGAGAACCTCTCTATCTCGATATTAAATCAGTTTTCTACAACAAAAAAGATGCACCTGTTATTGTAGGAGGCCGTTACGGACTGGGCTCAAAGGATACCACACCTTCACAAATTCTTTCAGTATATGAAAATCTGGAAATGAATGAGCCCAAAAGCGATTTCACCATCGGAATTGTGGATGACATTACTTTCAAATCACTTCCGTTAAAAAAGGAAATTGATATTTCTCCCAAAGGAACCTATCAGGCCAAATTTTACGGACTCGGTTCGGACGGAACTGTGGGTGCAAACAAAAACTCAATTATTATAATTGGTGATGCAACAGACAAATACTGTCAGGGTTATTTTCAGTATGACTCAAAAAAATCCGGAGGATTCACCTGTTCGCACCTGCGCTTTGGCGACCACCCGATTCGTTCAACATATCTCGTCAACACTCCCGACTTTGTAGCCTGTCATGTTTCTGCCTACATTAATTTATATGATGTTTTAAAAGGGCTGAAAAAAGGCGGTTCATTCCTTCTGAACTCGATATGGGATGAAGAAGGAACAAAAAAAAGGCTGCCCGACAGCATGAAGAAATACCTTGCCGAAAATGAAATCAACTTTTATATAATAAACGGAACCAAGCTGGGTGAGGAGATCGGACTCGGAACACGCACCAATACCATTATGCAATCCGCATTCTTTAAAATTACTGAAGTAATACCTTATGAGATGGCTATTGAAGAGATGAAAAAAGCCATTGTCAGAAGTTACGGAAGAATGGGTGAAAGGATAGTAAATATGAACTTTGCCGCAGTTGAAGCCGGCGGAAAGCATGTTCATAAAGTAACTGTTCCGGAAGAGTGGAAAAATATTGAGGTAAAAGCCACCAACGGTGAGTCTGCCCGTCCTGAATACATAACAAAAATTGTTGATGTAATAAACAGTCAGCGCGGTGATGACCTGCCGGTTTCTGCCTTTGAAGGAGCCGAAGACGGAACTTTCCAGATGGGAACCGCTGCATGGGAAAAAAGAGGAGTTGCCGTAAATGTACCTGAATGGCAGCCCGAACACTGTACCCAGTGCAACCAGTGTGCATATGTTTGTCCGCATGCCGCAATACGTCCGTTTCTGATGACTCAGGAAGAGGTTGAAAAAGCTCCGGAAGGAACAGAAACTCTTACTGCCATACCTGCAAAAATGTTTGGAGAACTGCATTACAGGCTTCAGGTAAGTATTCTTGACTGTACCGGATGTGACAACTGCGTGGAGGTTTGTCCTACAAAAACAAAATCACTGATAATGAAACCGCTGGAAACACAGCGCAATGAAGCTAAACGCTGGGAATTTATGGTAAACGAGGTTTCTTTAAAAGAGAATGTGGTTGACAGAAGCAGATCAGTGAAAAATTCACAATTTGCACAACCATTGTTTGAATTTTCAGGAGCATGCGCCGGATGTGGTGAAACTCCCTATATAAAACTGATAACACAGCTGTATGGCGAACGGATGATGGTTGCAAACGCAACCGGCTGTTCTTCAATTTACGGAGGTTCGGCACCATCAATGCCATATTGTAAGAATCAGGACTCAGGCTTTGGGCCGGCTTGGGCAAATTCACTTTTTGAAGATAATGCCGAATACGGATTTGGTTTTTCCGAAGGAGTTACCGCCCAGCGCGACCGTATTGCAGACATAATGAAAAAAGCAATTAACAACGGAGCAACCGAAGCAGAGAAAGAGGTTTTTGCAGAATGGCTTGAAAACAAAAACAACGGCGAAACCACAATGGAGGTTTCATCAAAAGTTCTGAAAGCAGTTTCGGAAAGCAACAGCGATTACGCAAAAGAAATATTAAAGCTTAAACAGTATCTAATTAAAAAGTCAATCTGGATTTTTGGAGGTGACGGCTGGGCATACGATATCGGATATGGCGGACTTGACCATGTTATGGCAAGCGGCGAAGATGTTAATGTGCTGGTACTTGATACCGAAGTATATTCAAATACTGGAGGACAGGCTTCAAAATCAACACCCGTGGGTGCAGTTGCAAAATTTGCCGCATCAGGTAAAAAAATCAGAAAAAAAGATTTGGGTGCAATGATGATGTCATACGGATATGTGTATGTTGCACAGGTAGCAATGGGTGCCAATCAGTCACAATATTTAAGGGCTGTGCGCGAAGCCGAAGCTTATCCCGGGCCGGCAATAATTATTGCCTATTCACCTTGTATTAACCACGGACTGAGGGCAGGAATGAGCCACACTCAGGATGAAGAGAAAAGAGCCGTTCAGTCAGGCTACTGGTCACTTTACCGTTACAATCCGTTACTGGAAGATGAAGGTAAAAATCCGTTCCAGCTTGACTCAAAAGATCCTGACTGGTCTAAATTCCAGGACTTCCTTAATGGTGAAGTTCGTTACACTTCTTTGAAGAAATCATTTCCGAAAGAGGCCGACGAACTGTTTTCTGCTGCCGAGGAAAATGCAAAATGGAGGCACAATTCATACAAGCGCATGGCAGCAATGGATTTTTCAAAACCAGAAGTTGTTGAAGAAGAAGAATAAAAATCAATTAATTTGTTACAACCAAAAATCAGCCGGTGCGAAAGTGCCGGCTGATTTGTTTCACAGAAGTTTTGCTTTCCATGGCTTTACCGTAACTGACGAACCGCTTAAAACATGAATCAGTCCGGTAATCTCATCACCCTCAATTATTCCGCTGAAAGTAAGTTTTTGCCCTTTAAGCGGGTCGGAAGCAGAAAAAGTTATCCTGCTGCCGTAAAGTTTGCCGTTTTCTGTAAACAAAGCGCTGTTTCCCGATTTTAACTGAAGCTCAATCTGCTGAAATTCCTGATTTATTTTCAGAATATATTCTTCCCCCTCATCATTTATCCATTTCCACTGCCCTTCAGCTTTGGCAGGTATAACCCAAAAATAAACATCACTTGACTCGAGCCTCTCATACTGATCGGGCATCCAGTCGCCCATGTCAAAATCATGTGAAACCACCCTTGTACCGGGTTTCAGATTATTCAGCAAATGTTTTCTCAACCTGATATTAACCGAATTGAGCAGATACATTGTAACAACGCTTGCCTGACTGAAATCGGTTTCAAAAACATTCTCCTGAATAAAAACAACTTTATTCTCAACACCATTTTTAACGGTATTCTCCCTCGCTTCAGCAATACGGTTAGAATCAAGGTCAACACCATGGCCTGCCGCACCGCGCTTAGCTGCGGCAATAACAATGCGGCCGTCGCCTGACCCAAGGTCAATCACATAATCACCCGGGCCGGCATTTACAATGTCAAGCATTTTTTCAACTACAGCCGGCGGAGTTGGAACATATGGAACATCAAGCTCCTGTGCAGATACAACCGAAAACAGAAACAAAAAAACAAAAACCGGAATAAAACAGATTCCATATTTTTTTTCAGAAAACAGCCGTTTTTTCATTTTAATCGTTTTTAAGTATGACTTATTCAAAATAAATACAAGTTAACATTTTATTTTCAAAAGACAATCGACTAAAAAACGGAAAACCAACAATACAAAATGATTCTTCCCATACAGAAAAAGGGGGTGAGATTTCATGAGCCTCTCACGGGATTCGAACCCGCGACCTGCTCATTACGAATGAGCTGCTCTGCCAGCTGAGCTAAAGAGGCAATTTTATGCAACACAAAATTACAAATTTTATGTTTCCGATATTAAAGTTTTCAAAGTTTAAAAAACAATTCCGGCAAAATAATAGTGGCAGCATCTAAACAA
>CAZXTX010000194.1:0-6166 GCA_964643695.1 uncultured Mariniphaga sp.
AACATGTCGGGATGGAAAATCCCCTTTCTGGCAACTTCCATCATTCCGCCGGAAAATGTTGCACCAATCATAATACCCAGTCCGGCCATCATAAAAATAAGCCATTTTGGGGCTGCTTTTGAACCAAATGCTGAATTGAGGAAATTGACTGCATCGTTACTGACACCTACAATAAGGTCGGATACTACCAGTGCGAAAAGGGTGATAACAATGATAAGGTAAATACTTTCCATTATCTTTTTATTTATGGAGGACAAATATAAATTTTGAAATCAAAATAATAATCAATAAAATATTAATAAAACATTAACTAACAATCAATTAATTATTAATCTTTGTATGATTGTGTAATACTGTCATAAAAAATAAATCATCTTGCAGCTTGATAAGTTAATGAGTAAAAGTTAATTATTCTTCAAACTTGTTCATCTGCATTTAAAATCTGTAATAAATCATTTGGTATGAAACGAGCATGTAAAATATTTACACCCATAAGTATAATTAAAATCATGCGAGTTCCCTGCCTGCTTGTCTGTCGTCAAACAGGAAGGCAGGCATACTATACCTTTAATAATAAACAATTTTAATAGTATGAAAACATACTCATCGCGCAGGCTTACTGTCTATATATCGCTTTTGCACACCTCTCTGGCCACTCTTTTGCTGTTTTTAATCTGCTGGAGTTCACCCGGATTCTGGGTGCTTCCGTTACTGGCCATTATATTTTTTGCGATTTCATTCTTTTTTGTCTTTTATGTTATAAACAGGTACATTTCCGATAAAATAAGGCCGGTTTACAAAACAATCAAAGATTTGCCGCTAAGCGGCAGAAAACTGAGGGAAAAGTCACTTGATTCCACAAATCTGCTTTCAAATGTAAAGTTTGAGGTTGAGGAGTGGGCAAAGGTGCAGATGCAAGAGATAGAAAGGCTGAAAGACCTTGAACGTTATCGCAAGGATTTTGTGGGAAATGTTTCGCATGAACTGAAAACCCCGATTTTTAATATTCAGGGCTATATTTTAACACTGCTTGAAGGCGGGCTGGAAGATCCGAAAATCAATATGCTGTATCTGAAGCGTACCGAAAAGAATATTGACAGGATGATTTCAATTGTTGAGGATCTGGAATCAATTAATAAACTGGAATCGGGTGAGCTGGAACTCAATATAGCGAAGATTGATATTGTAAAAGTGGTAAAGGATGTGATTGAACTGGAAGACTGGAGGGCACAGGAGCGGAATATATCATTGGAAATAATTAATCCTCCGGCCAAACCTGTTTATGTGAGAGCCGACCCGAACCGGATAACGGAAGTACTGATCAATCTCGTTGTAAACGGTATAAAATATGGTAAAAAAGACGGGTATGTTCATATTTCGTTTCACGACCTTGAAGAGAACATAATGGTTCAGATTACCGACAACGGAATTGGAATTGAAAAGGAAAAGCTGCCCCGTATTTTTGAAAGATTCTACAGGGTGGATAAGTCGCGTTCGCATGAGCAGGGCGGCACCGGACTGGGTTTATCAATAGTAAAGCATATAATTGAGGCACACAATCAGTCGATTAATGTGAGAAGTGTGCAGGAACAGGGAACAACTTTTAATTTTACACTTGAAAAAGCCAAATAATTAGGGTAACTTTGTAAACTTTGATTTTAAGAATGTCTTTTTTTGACATATGCTTCGGCTTTAAATAAATTAAAACATTAAAATACCAATGACAGAAGAGAAATTGAAAATTCTTTTAGTTGATGATGAATATGATATTCTTGAATTTATCAGCTATAACCTTGAGAAAGAAGGGTACGAAGTTTATACGGCCAGAAATGGCCTGGAAGGGATAAAACAGGCCGAAAAACATCAGCCGCATCTGATTCTTTTGGATGTTATGATGCCTGAAATGGATGGTATTGCGGCATGTGAGGAGCTTAGAAAAATTCCTTCACTGAGCAATACATTAATTGCATTTTTAACCGCACGCGGTGAAGATTATTCCCAAATTGCCGGATTTGATGCCGGTGCCGATGATTATATTGCCAAACCTATAAGGCCCAAGGTTTTAATCAGCCGTGTTAAGGCTCTGCTGAAGAGAAGCGGGGAGCCGGCTCTGCAAAGCGGTACCTACAACGAGGACTCAAGCAAGGTGCTGATAGGTGACCTGGTAATTGACAAGGAACGGTATTTAATCAAAATGGGCGGTAAGGAGATGGTACTTCCGCGTAAGGAGTTTGAACTGCTGTCACTGCTTGTGTCAAAGCCCGGAAAGGTTTTTACCCGCGAAGAGATTTATTCAACTGTATGGGGCGAAAACGTGGTTGTGGGCGATCGTACAATTGATGTTCATATCAGAAAACTGCGTGAAAAAATTGGAAGTGAGCATATAAAAACCCTTAAAGGAGTGGGTTACAAATTTGTTGATCTGCAGGATATCAAACAAAATAAATAACAAGATAAAGTATAATAAATCCTAATGCGTAACCGGAGCTAAGTTGCCAGTACTTGTTTTTTTCCAGTATTATTCTTGCAGTTGCCACCACTCCGGAAATGAGTATTACAGTAACTACAGACCATACCGGATTTAAGCCGGTGCGAAATGAAAGAGCCAGAATTGCTCCGCTAATTCCACCCATAGATGTCATATGGCTGCTTATGTTCCATTTCAGCGAAAGCAGTAAAAGGGCGGTGCATGCAAGAACAGAGGCAATTAAAATTACTTTGAAAACAGGGAAGGCATGTATTCTGTTTAACAGCAGATAGCCGCTGTAATATGAAATTGAAGAGATAATCAGAGATATTATCCGCGAGCTTCCCGATTTTATTTTTTGTTCAATTCCTGAACTGAAAGCCAGCATTGCAATTCCCAGCATCGGTAAAATTCCGGTAGAAAAAAATATGATAATAAGTACGATTCGTTTGGCTTCCCATGAGATATTCGAAAAATAGAAACCGGAATAAAGCAACAGTAAAAACCCAAAAGTTGGAATAAGAACAGGATGGAAGAGTATTGAGATTATGCGGGCTGCTTTTTTTGCCATTTCAGAGGGTTTTCCGCAAACGTGCCACCGGAATACCAAGCTGTTCGCGGTATTTTGCCACAGTACGGCGGGCTATGTTGTATGATTTTTCCTTAAGTTTTTTGGTTAATTTTTCATCGGTCAGCGGTTTGCTCTTATTCTCATTGTCAATACAGTCCTGAAGTATTTTTTTCACTTCCCTTGTTGATACCTCTTCACCGTGCTTTGTCTGAAGTCCTTCTGAAAAGAAGAATTTTAAAGGGTAAATACCAAAATGGGTCTGAATGTATTTGCTGTTTGAAACACGGGAAATTGTGGAAATATCGAGGCCTGTTTTTTCGGCAATATCCTTTAAAATCATTGGCCGCAGCTTTGTTTCGTCACCATCTTTAAAATATTCACTCTGAAAACTGATTATTTCCGACATTGTAAGCATCAGAGTCTGGTTTCGCTGTTTTATGGCATCAATAAACCACCTGGCTGAATCAATTTTTTGCTTTACGAAAACCAACGCATCTTTCTGATTTTTGTTTTTATTCTTATTTTCATCGGCCATGCTTCGCAGCATATTCATGTAGGTACTGTTTATTCTGAGATCGGGAACATTTTGCTGGTTTAGCGAGAGGTTAAGTTCCCCGTCTGCATTGTCCAGTATAAAATCCGGAGTAATATGGTGGTTCAGTTTGTTCATGGGGTTGCTGTACGAACTGCCGGGCCTGGGATTTAATTTGAGAATCTGGTCAATGGCCTGTTTAAGCTGTTCGTCGGAGAGGTCAAGTTTTTTCTTGATTTTTTCGTAATGCTTTCGGGTAAATTCATTGAAAAAGTCATTTATAATCTCTTTTGCCAGCTTTAGTTCATCCTCTTTCCTCCGGTTAAGCTGAATTAGCAGACACTCTTTAAGGTCGCGTGCACCAACTCCGGAGGGGTCAAACTGCTGAATAACCTCAAGCAGCTTTTCAAGTTTTTCTTCGGGTACTTCCAGATTCATGTTAAACGCCAGATCATCGCTGATGGAAAGAAGATCGCGCCTCAGGTAGCCGTCATCGTCAATATTGCCGATGATATATTCGGCAAGCAGCCGGTCATCTTCGGTGAGATTTGTCATACCCAGCTGATCATGCAGGCTTTCGTGAAAAGTGATTCCGGCAGAAAATGGAATTTCTACATATTTGTCATCTTTTGAATAATTTTGAGTAGTGGTTTTGTACACTGGAATTTCATCATCATAATCGGTCAGATAGTCATCAATTGAAAACTCGTCATTATTGTCATCGTCATTTTCCTGTTCCTGCCCGCTATTGTCAAAATCATCAATATTTTCCGGATTATCGGATTCTAATTCAAGTACCGGATTTTCTTCTATTTCTTTTTTAATGCGTTGTTCAAGTTGCATGGTAGGGATTTCCAAAAGCTTTATTACCTGTATTTGCTGAGGCGAAAGCTTTTGCAGCAGTTTTTGTTGTAATGTAAGTTTCTGCTCCATCTCCCTTATTAATTTGTGTAAATTTAGTGTTTTTTTCTTTGGAGTTCAAAAATATTAACATCAGAATTCTGCATTTTTGGGTGTTCTTGGGTATGCAATCACATCCCGTATGTTTCCCATGCCTGTAACAAACAGTACAAATCGTTCAAAACCCAGGCCAAATCCGCTGTGAACAACACTCCCAAAACGGCGGGTGTCAAGGTACCACCACATTTCATCTGCCGGGATATTCATTTTTTCCATGCGGTCTTCCAGTCTTTCAAGTATCTCCTCACGCTGCGAGCCGCCAATTATCTCACCTATTTGTGGAAACAGAACATCCATTGCCTTAACAGTTTTGTTATCGTCGTTAAGTTTCATGTAAAATGCTTTAATATCCTTGGGGTAATCGGTCAGTATAACCGGGCATTTAAAATGTTTTTCCACAAGATACCGTTCATGCTCACTCTGGAGGTCAACACCCCATTCAACCGGAAACTGAAATTTATTTTTTTTGTAATGATTTGAGTTTCTCAGTATTTCAATTGCTTCGGTATAGGTTAACCGCATAAATTTGCTGTTCAGTACAAACTCCAGTTTTTCAATTAAATCCATTGAACGCTGATCCTGTGGTTTGTTCTTTTCTTCCTGAATTAGTCTTTGCTCTAAAAATTCCAGGTCGTCCCTGCAATTGTCTAATGCATATTTTATAAGATATTTGAGAAACTCTTCTGCAAGATCCATATTGTCGTTCAGATCATAAAAGGCCATTTCGGGTTCAATCATCCAGAATTCGGCCAGATGCCGGGTGGTATTTGAATTTTCGGCACGGAAAGTTGGGCCGAAAGTGTAAATTTCTCCCAGTGCAAGTGCACCTGTTTCACCTTCAAGCTGACCCGAAACCGTTAAGTGGGTGAGCTTGCCAAAAAAATCTTTTGAGTAATCGGTTTTCCCGTCTTCGGTAAGGGGTGGTTTGGCCGAATCCAGAGTTGTAACTTTAAACATCTGTCCTGCCCCTTCGGCATCACTTGCAGTAATAATCGGTGTATGAAGGTAATAGAATCCTTTTTCGTTAAAATACTTGTGTATTGCGAAAGCCATTGCATGGCGAATCCGGAAAACCGCACCAAAAGTATTTGTACGAAACCGCAGATGTGCATTTTCGCGTAAAAACTCCAGAGTGTGTTTTTTCGGCTGAATCGGATATTTCTCGGAATCAACTTTTCCAAGCAGTTCAATTTTTTCAGCAATCAGTTCCATTTGCTGTCCTGCTCCCTGAGATTCAGAAAGCTTACCTTCTGCCGCCAGTGCTGCTCCGGTGTTTATTTCCCTTATCAGAGTTTCATCAAACTTTTCTGTATCGGCAATTATCTGAAGATTGTGAATTGTTGAACCGTCATTGAGGTTGATAAAATTAACGTTTTTACTCCCGCGTTTGGTTCTTACCCATCCTTTAACCAGAACCTGCCGGCCTGACTGGCCGTTTTTTAGAATTTCCTTTATTTTTTGTCTTGCCATAATCTGACTTTTTCTATATGCTATAGTTTTAAGGGCTACAAATTTAGCCTTTTAAAAGGAAATCCGGCCCGGTAAAAATCATTTTTTACGTTTTAAAGAATTCTGTAACAGCAATTTTAACAGCCTGTACATAATATCTTTTGTGTTTTGTCCTGATTTTCAAAGG
>CAZXTX010000195.1:0-6157 GCA_964643695.1 uncultured Mariniphaga sp.
TGTAGCTCACGATTTTGATAAAATAAATCCGGAATGCACTTTACAAAGCCTCTATTTAGAGCCATTAAAAAATATAACCGGAAAAAATAAATCTGTATATGACGACGGACAAGAGCTGTTTTTAATGATTGACATAAAAGATGATGGTTTGAAGACATATAAACTGCTTCATAAAACTTTGAAAGAATACAGGCTTTATCTGTCGGTTTACAAAAAGGGTAAGAAAAAGCAGGGTGCTGTAACCGTTGTTATTTCCGGTAACCGTCCGGTTGAATACATGAAATCTCAGAAAAAACGATTTGCCGCTGTTGACGGTCGTCTAAATAATATTGATTCCGGAATATCACCTGAGTTTATGCCATTTATCAGCGATAACTGGAGAAAATACTTTACTTGGAACGGTACCGGAGAAATACCTGAAAACGAAAAAAACTATTTAAATGACCTGGCTGCCAAAGCTCGTATAAACGGATATTTACTTCGTTTTTGGGGAACACCGAATGCCACAAAAGAGCAGCGCATTGCAGTGTGGTCGGAACTGAAAAAAGCGGATGTCGGTCTGATTGGTGCCGACCATTTAAAAGAGCTGAAAGAATTTTTGCAGTCTGAAACAGGTGACAGTGACGCCGATAAGTCTCAGTTAGTTTCATTATTAGAGGATAAGCAGTTTCAAAATGGAATATTTACACGCGGAAGCAACGCCGGCAAAATATATGATGGTAAAACTCTTTATCCGTTCGGAAAAGGGAAAAAGGATTCGGTTTGGACTTTATCTGAATGGGGCAGTAAATTTCCAATTGGTATTAGTGAACTGAAAGAAACTGACAAAGAAAAATCGTATGGCAATTCAGGAAAATCTGTTTCTTTTTTGAACATGGATGATGAAACATTGGTACGTATGAAAGTTAATGCATCCGAAGAATATACACAACCCCGAAAGCCGGGTGAAAGCTGGCCCCATTTGTTGCTTGAGCAGGAATTTAAATCAAAATTTTTGCTGAACGATATTGACAGGCTGATTCTTAATTTTGAAGGAAGAGTGGTTAACTGTGAGTTTCTGATGTCCGAAAATGAATATGATACTAATTTGCATACAGCCCAGTTTCAGCTTTTTATCACAATCCAGGATTTAAACCCTAATTCAGCGGGATATGGTGATTATCTGTGGTTTGGTGTGCCGTTTTACGATTACCGTTATGAAAAAACAGAACTTTACGCTGCCAGAGATATTGGAAAATCCGACAATACCGGAAAATTTATATACAGTATAGCTTCAGATAACTTTACAGATGAAAGTTTCCATAACCGGAAATGGATTAAAATAAATGTAAATCTGAAGCCTTATATTATTCAGGCCTGGGAACTGGCAAAAGAAAGAGGTTTTTTAAAACATTCGGATATTGCAGATGCCGTAATTTCAGGAATGAATATCGGCTGGGAAGTTCCGGGTACTTTTGATGCGGAGTTTGAATTTAAGAATTTCGATATCAGTGTTGAGAAAGCAAACACGGTTAGATAAAAACAGAGTTTTATCAGATGATAATTGTTTTTAAGGTAACTTTTTAAAAATTGCTATAAACGAAAAAAGTGGTTCTCATAAATGAAAACCACTTTTAGCGTTTAATTTTGGGTTGTTTTATTTGTTCAGCACCAGTTTTTTAACTGTTTCTTTTTCGCCAGCATTAATCTTGACAAAATAGATTCCGGCCACTTGTTCATCCATACTGAATGTTATAAGATTTTCCTGCCCGAAATCCCTTTTCAGAATTTGCTGTCCTGCAATATTGTAAACCGTTACATATACCGGTTCGAAGTCGTTTTTTGTAATTTTCAGGTTAACCATTTTGCGGGTGGGATTTGGGTATATGCTGACACTGAATTCACCTGCTGCAGTCAGTTCTGCACTAACCGGGTCGCCTTCTGCACAAATCTCAAATTCATCAGTTGCAGATGCTCCATGCGGGTCGGCAGCCTTAATTACAACATCAATGCATCCGATGTTGTCAGCTGTGGGTGAAAACACCAGCACATCGTTTTCATAAACGGCCCATGCAGGCAGTGCAGTGCCATCTTTAAGCGTGATGGTAATGGTAAGTTCATCGCCGTCGGGATCATCAAACAGCTCACCCAAAACCGGGCTGACAGGTATTTGAAGAACCTGATTAGCCCTGACCTTTTGGGTGCCTGTTGGTTTTACCACATAGGGCGGGTCATTCACCGGATTAACCGTGACCGTGAATGACTGGACAGCCATTCCTCCCAATCCGTCTTCAAGTGTTACCGTAACCTCAGCAACTCCGTTTTTGTCGGGAGTAAAGTTCAGAATCAGCGAACCGTTGCTGTCTCCTTCGGAATAGTTAACCACTATTGAAGAGAATAACTCATTATTATCAGTAGTTGCAGTAATTGCCATAATTTGTCCTTCACAGGCTAAAGCATATGAAATTCCTGTCAGGCCAACAGTTACAGGTTCAGAATCCTCGTCAGCTGTAATATTGTCAATTGCATCAAGTGTGGGGGCTTCATAGGGGAGCTTAATTATTACATTGAATGATAAGGTTGCTTCAATACCGCTGCTGTTAACTGCAGTCCACACTTCGGTGGTTGTTCCCACGGGAAATAACCCGTCGCTGCCGAACCCTTCTATCAGGGAAAGTTCACTTCCGCATCCTTCCGTCATGCTTATTTCGGGATAATTAACAGTGGTGACTGAATTACAGTCTCCGTCTTCAAGTAAAATTACAATATCCTCAACAGGAATGAAAATCGGCAAAATTGTGTCTTTAACAGAAATGGTGGTCCACATTTTTGCAACATTTCCGTCATTATCCTTTACTGTTAGATTTAAGTGGTTGATTATACCTACATCCTTGCAGGTAAAAAGTGAGGGATAACCCGAAAGTTTCAGTTCTTCAAACGGGGTGTTGTCATCGGTTGTTCCTTCAGCTATTTTTTCAAGGTCTTCATGTGTCAGTCTGTATTTTCCGGTTTCATCAAGGTAAATATCAAGGTGGTTGACAACAACTTCAGGCGGTTCGTTTGAGGTGATAATTCTGATTGTGGACGTGCACGTTGAAGTATTTCCGGCATTGTCGGTTACTGTTAAAGTAACTTCATTTTCACCTGCATTATTTTTTGTAAATGTATTTGGACTTACAGTGATACTTGCAATTCCGCAATTATCGTAACTTCCCCCGTCAATATCTTCGGGTGTGATTACAATTGCATCATTGTCTCCCTCTAAAATAAAATCATCTGTTTTTTGTGAAAGGAAATCTAACATATTTGCCCTGAGGTTTTGTGCCTCGGGCTGAGGGTAATGAAAATATGATAGTGTCATTCCTCCAAACAATACATTGCCCTTACCCCATTTTGCATAAGTCAGAATATGTTTGTCCGGATTTTCTGCATCGTGCATTAAAACAGTTGAGTTTAAATCTTCGGGTATTATGGCATGAGCAAAAGAATTGCCTTCATAAATGCCTGTGATGACAGGTGTAAACGGCCCTGAAAAAATCGGATGCAACGGGTCTGTTGCTTCAGCATAATCAGTTAATGTAGAGTAATCATCATCAAAAACAAGTTTAACTCCGCCGAATCCCCAATCCATGCCGTCTCCTTCATTGGGAGCGGCATTTAAAAACAGGTTTCCGCCATTGGCAACCCAGTTTTCCATTGCAGTAATATTGGCATCCACAAAAGCTTCCATTGTATTAGCTATGTATTCACCTCCTTCCATAAAAATGAAATCATATTTGGCAGAAAACAATTCTTCAGCATCAGCAGTTTCGTAATAGAACTGATTCCAGTTTCCGCTGCCAAAAACCATATCCATTTCTTCTTTATTGGTGCCCTTACCCCATGGTTCTCCTTCTGTTGAACTGACATAAACTGCGTTACCTTTAGCTGTATTTTTGCAAACCGCAACCGGTGCCTCAGTGTCTTCAACGGTAACATTAAACGTGCAGCTTGTTGTGTTGCCGGCTTCATCGGTGGCAGTCAGTGTTACTTCGGTTGTGCCCACCGGAAAAAAGCTGCCTGACGGAATGCTGGCTTCAACCTGAACTTCGGAACAGTTATCCGATGCCACCGGGTCTGTGCCGTCTATAACCCGCAAGTTGTCAAAAATTACGGAATTGGTACCTGAGCAGGCATAATTGTGAATGTAAAATTTTATTTTACTGAATTCAATATCCTCACCGATTTTTGAAAGGTCCAATTCAGATACGCCTGCTGCAGGCAGTTCTGTATAAGAATCAGGATTTGATGAAATAATATCCTGGAAATAAGTCCCAACCTTATTCTGTCCGTAAAAACTATGATTACCAAGTAAATTCCCATCATCATCCTGCAATTCAACAGTAATATAAGGACAATTATAATAACTCAAATCTGATTCAAATTCCAGATAAGCCGAAAGTTTTGTCACGGAACTGTTGCCGCTGATGTTATATACTTTGCTGATGTTTTTTGTCTCACACATCATAATAGTATAGCCGACAACACTGGTTTTGATTGCCGTTGAGCCGTCATAAGGTGATTCGATTTCCTCAAGGGTCAAAATCGGATTATATTGTGTATCAAGAATTGTCCATTCCGAAAGGCTTCCGGGCTGAACATCGTCGAGCAGCGTTTCTCCGTAATAGACCACAGCACCGCATTCTCCCGTGTCGTTTGAAACCACCATATCTTCGGGGCACTCTAATACCGGTGGTTCGGTGTCTTCAACGGTAACCGTAAAGCTGTGGGTTTCTGTTACCCCTTCTCCAAAATCAAACTCAAATTCCTGAACGGTGGTGCCCACCGGAAATTCATCGCCGCTAATTAAACCGCTGTCATCAGTCTGGGTAACCGTTGCACCTTCGGCAGTTGGTGCCGGATAATTTACAACCGCACCGCATTTTCCCGGGTCGTTATCAACAACAATATCTTCAACTGCTATGTTGTTAATAATATTTTCAAATAAGCTCTGCCGCACACCGGACGGTGGAGAATCTGAAACATAACCAATCATAATTGTCCGTCCTCCGTTTCCTCTGATTATTGCAGCATCTCCACTACAATCGGTAAAAGTTGCCAGCATTTCTCCTGAACCTGTCGGTTCTAATCCTAAAGAAAAAACAGACCATTCCGACACATTAGTAAGAGTGAACGGATTGGTAATTTTGTATGCAAGCCGGGAATCGGAAATTGAAATCTCTTTACAATTACGATTGCCGGTGAATGATGCTTCAAATAAGGCTGCTTCGGCAACATTAGATTTATCCCAGGTTGTAAAAATCATCTTTCCTCCTGATGCAATATATTCCTGAGCAGTTGTAATGTCAAATGATGTATTATATTGTTGATTTATTGCTACAGCAAGTTCAAAAATACCGGATGCCAATCCGGTATCAAAATCGTCCCAGTCTGATGCAAAAGTAACGGTGTATTCCAAATTTTCAATGCCGTCAACAATTCCGTCATTTTCAAACGCTTTATCAATATAAACTAATGCTTTTTTTCCTGTGCCTGCAGCTTTAAGGACTGGAGCAGATGTTTTTTTGTAATTATTGTAAAAATCATTAGCTACAGGATTGATGGAGTTGTTTTTTTTGCCGGCTTTTGCAAATAAATCATCAAGCCGGAATTCAGCAATATTGGCCTGTGCATCATTTAGTAGTTTTCCCTGTTTATTAACAGATTGTGTAGAATTGGTTTGCACTTTTTCGTTGTATAATATATCAGGGATATTTTTTAAATTGGATTGTTGTCCAAAAGATACAAGGAAAAATGTGAGTAAAACAAAAAAGATGTAAAATTTTTTCATAATAAGATGGTTTTTGGTTTATAAATTGGTTCTAAAAGTAATTTTTTTTTTAAAATTATTTTCATTAGATAACAATTTTTAACAACGCCTTCTTAAACTCGTCTCTTTTAGGGTTTAATAATATTTCGGCAATGTGTTCCAATCGGTATAAACACAGACCTTGCCCGGTGTTTATGCTTTTTGACAGGTGTTTTTTACAAATCTGATAATTGCTTACTTTTATCCTCATGACCGGTATTCTTTTGCATAGAGAAATTTGTTATAATTATTCTTGTAATATGTGAATATCAGTTATTTATCTGAATTTTTTCAACACTAATTTGCTGAAAATAAATAAATAGAATTTTT
>CAZXTX010000196.1:0-6113 GCA_964643695.1 uncultured Mariniphaga sp.
TTTATCTACCAATATGCGTCCGCAATATTCACAAACGATAATTTTTTTGCGGCTCGCAATATCCAATTGCCGCTGAGGTGGAATTTTATTAAAGCATCCGCCGCAGGCATCACGCTGAATTGTAACCACTGCCAGTCCGTTTCGTGCATTTTTTCTGATTCGTTTAAATGCGGTAAGCAATCTGGGCTCAATGAATGATTCGATTTTTTCAGATTTGCTTTTCATCTTTTCTTCTTCAATCTTGGTTTCCTGGGTAATTTCATCCAGTTCATTTTTCTTTCTGATCAAATCTTCTTCACGCTCTTTAAGCAAAGTTTTTGAGGAATCAATAGTTTCCTTTTTCTCATTCATTTCAGTTGTAAATTCTTTTATCCTTTTTTCTGAAAGTTCAATTTCAAGATTTTGAAATTCAATTTCTTTGGATAATGAATCAAATTCCCTGTTATTTCTTACATGGTTTTGCTGTTCAGTATATTTTGCAATCAGAGCCTGTGAGTCTTTAATGGAAATTTTCTTATTGTTGATTGCAGTTTCAAGAGTTTTGCTTTCCTCTTCAAAATTTACAACTCTTGTGCGCAGACCGGCAATTTCGTCTTCGAGATCCTGCACTTCAAGAGGTAATTCACCTCTGAGAGTTTTTATTTTATCAATTTCAGAAACTACACTTTGCAATTCATGCAGTGCACGTAATTTATCTTCAATTGAAATGTCTTTGTCTTCCTGCCTTGTAATTGGTTCACTCATCACTAATATTTATTAATGTTCAACTCAAAAAAATCAAAAGTAAAAAACCGGATTTGTATTTATTTCCGAAAACCGGACTGCAAAATTAGGAAATCTTTTTGTAAGTAGTTCATAAAAAAGTTCTTTAGTAAACTGTTCGCTTTCAAAATGACCTACATCTGCAATAACAATCTTATTGTCGGCATCAAAAAACTGATGGTATTTAAAGTCTCCGCTGATGAAAAAGTCAGCACCTTCGGCAATAGCTCTGTTAAGTAAAAATGAACCGGAACCGCCGCAAACTGCAATTTTACCAACTTTTTTGTCTCTTAATGCAGTATGCTTAATGCAGCCTGTTTTAAAAATATTTTTAATAAGCTTTAAAAAATCCTTTTCGCTCACCGGATTTTCCAAATCACCAATCATTCCTGCACCGGCTTTTTCATAGCTGTTATCCAAAGGATAAATATCGTATGCCACTTCTTCATACGGGTGCGATTCAAGCAGCGCATCTATAATTTTTGTTTGCTGCCATGACGGGAAGATGGTTTCAAACCTGATTTCATTTTCATAATGTACTTCTCCCTTTTTGCCGACATATGGGTTTGTATTGTCATCGCCTCTGAAGCTTCCGGTGCCTTCAACATTGTATCCGCAGTAGTCATAATTGCCTATGTGTCCCGCACCTGCTTCAAAAACTGCATTTCTGACTTTTTCAGCCGCTTCCTGAGGAATAAATGTTACCAGTTTTTTAAGCCGGTTGTTTACAGGCTGTAAAATCCGGCAGTTTATTAGTCCGAGTTTTTCACAAATCTTGGAATTTACGCCGCCTGTTACCGAATCTAAGTTTGTATGTGCGGCATATATGGCTATATCATTTTTGATTGCTTTTATGATCGTTCGTTCCACATATGTTTTGCCGGTCAGTTTTTTAAATCCTGAAAAAATTACGGGGTGATGGGCTACAATAAGTTCGGATTTTTTTTCTATGGCTTCATTAACAACAGCTTCTGTAACATCCAGGGTCACCAGTGCCGATGTAACATCAGCTTCCGGATTTCCCGTTAAAAGTCCGGAGTTGTCGTAAGATTCCTGTAGTGCAGGCGGTGCAAAACTTTCAAGAAACCGGACTATATCTTTTACTTTTAGCATATTATTATTCTAACTCTTTATTTATGGATATTAATTCATCTTTAATTTTTTGCAGCCGTTTTACAATTTCCCAGTTGTTAACTGTATCCTCACGGTTTTTCCTGAGTTTTTGCTGAGCCCCTTTTATGGTCATGCCCCGCTCTTTGACGAGATAGTTGATGAATTTTACAGTTTCAATATCGTCATTATCGAATAAGCGGGTACCTTTAGTGCTTTTTCTGGGTGAAAGTTCATCAAAACAACTTTCCCAGTAGCGAATTGTTGAGGGAGTAACACCTGCAATATTTGCTACTTCACCAATAGAAAAAAAAATCTTTTCCATTTTCAAGAGGGATTACAGTATGTTTTGTTAATCGAGTGACTGGCCAATATTTGATGAAATGGCAATCATTCTTTCGTATTCCTGCGGGGTCAGGTCTTTAAAATAATAGTGCTGCGGATTTACTGCACTGCCATTTCGGTGAACTTCGTAATGTAAATGAGGAGCGGTTGACCCTCCTGAATTGCCAATAAAACCAATAACGTCGCCTCTTTTAACAACCTGTCCCTGTCTTACATTAAATCCGTTCAGGTGAGCATATACTGTTTCGTATCCGTATCCGTGGTCAATTTTTACCATCAGGCCAAATCCTGATCTGCTGTTTCTTGAGCCGCTAACTTCCACCACTTTTCCATCGCCTGTTGCATATACCTGAGTACCAACGGGAGCTGTAAAATCCATTCCATAATGCATTTTGCTCACTTTATAAATTGGGTGAATCCGGTATCCCCAGCCGCTTGCAGTTCGTTTGAGGTCTTCATTGGCAACCGGCATGATGGCAGGAATACTTGCCAGCATTTTTTCTTTATTCAGAGCCATGCCCAGCACCTCATCAAATGATTTTGACTGAATGTAAGCCTCTTTTGCCAAAATATCAATCTTTTTTGCAGTCTCAATAATCAAATCTGAATTACTTAATTTTTCGAGATGAGAATATTTGTTGACACCGCCAAATCCGGCTTTTCTTATAGAGGACGGAATGGGATCGGCTTCAAAAACCACCCTGTAAATATTGTCGTCGCGCTGCTGAAGTTCATTTAAAACTGTTTCAATGCGGTTTATGTCCCGCATCATTAATTCATACTGACTGAGCAAATGTTGATTTTCCCTTTTCAAAGCTCTGGAACGGGGTGTTTCGTAAAAATTGAGAAAAACAATTACCACAATAAGGGCAATAGCAAAACTGCTTGATAAATAAGTTGCAACTTTGCTGAACTTTTCTTTGAACGAAAGTCCTATTCTTTCATAGCTTAGGGTATTGGGATTAAATTTATATTTCTTTTTCGCCATAAAACCAAGGCTCTTTTTCAGGTTTTAACAAAATTAATTAAAAGACCTAACTTTGCATCAAATAAAAATGCTTTATTTTAAAAAAGCAAATTTCAAATTTAAATAAATAACTTACATATATACAATTTGTTGTATTGTATTAAAATTTTTTAACAAAAAGGCAGGCAAATTAAGATGAAAAAAACTTCACAGGAAATTCGCAAAGCTTTTCTGGACTTTTTTGAAGAAAAGCAACATCAGATAGTAAATTCGGCACCAATGGTGGTTAAAGGAGATCCTACACTTATGTTTACCAATGCCGGTATGAACCAGTTTAAGGATCAGTTTCTTGGAAATGAGCCGATAAAGTATCCGAGAGTTGCCAATTCGCAAAAATGTTTGAGGGTATCTGGTAAACACAATGATTTGGAAGAGGTTGGTCTGGATACATACCATCATACAATGTTTGAAATGCTGGGAAACTGGTCGTTTGGTGATTATTTTAAAAATGAGGCGATTGACTGGGCTTGGGATTTTCTTGTAAACAGAATGAGTATGCCTGCCGAAGACCTGTATGCCACTGTTTTTGAAGGCAGCAGTGACGATAATCTGGAACGTGACAATGAATCGGCAAAATACTGGAAAAAGCATTTACCCGCCGACAGGGTATTAGATGGAAGTAAGAAGGATAATTTCTGGGAAATGGGTGATACCGGCCCCTGCGGCCCTTGTTCTGAAGTTCATATCGATTTAAGACCTGAGGAAGAAAAGAAAAAAATTGCGGGCAGAGAACTGGTGAATAAAGATCATCCGCTGGTAATTGAAATTTGGAATCTGGTTTTTATACAGTTTAACCGAAAGTCTGACGGCAGTTTACAGGAACTTCCCGCAAAACATGTTGATACAGGGATGGGGTTTGAACGGCTTTGTATGGCTGTGCAGGGAGTTACCTCCAATTATGATACCGATATTTTTCGTAGTATTATTTCAGAAATTGAAAAGTTAAGCGGAAAAGAATACGGTAATGATGAAAAAACCGATATAGCCATGCGTGTGATTGCGGATCATTTAAGGGCTGTTGCTTTTGCAATTGCCGATGGTCAGCTGCCTTCAAACAATAAGGCGGGTTATGTTATCAGACGGATTTTAAGAAGGGCTGTCCGTTACGGATATACTTTTCTGAATTTAAAAGAGGCTTTTATTTACAGGCTGGCTGAGGTGCTGAAAAAAACTATGGGGGAAGCTTTTCCTGAACTGACAGCACAGCAGCAGCTTATTGAAAAGGTTATCAAAGAAGAGGAGGAGTCGTTTTTGAGAACACTTTCCACCGGAATAAGGCTGTTTGATGAAATAATTTTAAAAACAAAAAGTGCGGGGAAGAAGCAGATTCCCGGAAAGGAGGCATTTGTTTTATATGATACTTACGGTTTTCCGCTGGATTTAACTGCGCTTATGGCGCGTGAAAACGGACTGGAAGTGGATGAACCTGCGTTTGAAATTGAAATGGAAGAACAGAAAAACCGTTCGAGAAATGCAGCAAAACTTGAAACCGGTGACTGGATTGAAGTAAGAAAAACTGAAAAAACAGAATTTCTCGGATATGATACAGTTACTGCAAATGTTAATATTGCCCGTTTCAGAAAAGTATCCCGGAAAAATAAGGAGTTTTATCAGCTGGTGTTTGACAAAACACCGTTTTATGGTGAATCGGGCGGACAGGCAGGTGACAGCGGATATCTGATGCAAAATGGTGAAAAAACTGAAATTTTTGATACACAAAAAGAGAATAACCTGATAGTTCATCTTACAAATAAACTTCCTGAAAAACCTGAGGGGACGTTTTTTGCCGTTGTTGATTCTGAAAAAAGAGAACAAACTGCAAATAATCATACCGCTACACACTTACTTCATGAAGCATTGCGCGAAGTATTAGGCACCCATGTTGAACAAAACGGTTCAATGGTGGATTCAGAACATCTCCGGTTCGATTTTTCACATTTCAGTAAAATGACTGATGAGGAAACAGAGTTGGTTGAAAGACTGGTGAATGAAAAAATCAGAAAAAACCTGAAACGGGAAGAAAATCGCGAAATGCCGATAGATAAAGCAAAAGAGATGGGTGCAATGATGCTTTTTGGTGAAAAGTACGGTGAATTGGTCAGGGTAATAAAATTTGGAGAATCAGTAGAATTGTGTGGCGGAACTCATGTTGAACGCACCGGACAGATAGGACTGTTTAAAATTGTTTCGGAAAGTGCAATTGCAGCCGGAGTCAGAAGAATTGAGGCAATTACGGGAAGAACAGCAGAGAAATATGTTGATAATCAGATAAAGACTCTGAAATTAATACGTGATATGCTAAGAGGTTCGGGTGATATTATGTCGGCAGTCTTGAATGTTCTGAAAGAAAATTCAGAACTGGCAAGCAGAGTTGAGTCATTAATTCATGAGCGTCTGAAAATTATAAAGGCGAGCCTTAAAAACAAAGTTTTCGAAGAAGATGGAATTAATGTTATTTCGGCACTGGTTGATGTGGATAGCTCCGGAATGTTGAAAGACCTTGCTTTTCAGTTAAAAAATGAAATAGATAACCTGTTTATGGTGCTGGGCGCCGATATTGACGGCAAACCAAACTTAACGGTTATGATTTCAGAGAATCTGGTTCGTGAAAAAAGTCTGGATGCTTCAAAAATTGTTCGTGAAGCCGGGCGTGAAATTAAAGGCGGTGGTGGCGGACAGTTATTTTATGCAACTGCCGGAGGTAAAGATGCTGCCGGAATTCAGGCTGCCATCGATAAGGCTTTGGAGTATATAAAAACCAACAAACCATGAGGTTATTAACAATTGTTGATAACTAAAGTGAATAGATGGTTAATACAAACCCTCAAAAAAATTTGCAGGAATATTGGTTTTCATATATTTTTGATTT
>CAZXTX010000197.1:0-4231 GCA_964643695.1 uncultured Mariniphaga sp.
AGAACTTCAATCGGACAAGGTGGAAGTGCGCTTGTTCTTATTGATGGAGTTGAAGGAGATCCATCATTTTTGAACCCTAATGATATAGAAAGTGTAAGTGTTTTGAAAGATGCTGCTTCTGCCGCTATTTATGGTGCCAGAGGTTCATTTGGTGTGGTCCTGATTACTACGAAAAATCCTGAAAAAGGAAAAACAACAATTAATTATACTGGAAATATCACATCACAATCATTGGCGATGAAACCTGAATTTGTTACTGATGGTTTAACATGGCTGGAACATTTCAGGGCATCATATTATAATACTCAGGGAACAGTTCCTACTTCAATAAATAATAATATGCAGTATTATAGCGATGAGTGGTTGGAGAGAATGCGTCAATGGAAAGCCTCAGGCGAGGGGCCTAAAACTGTAGTTCTTCCGAATGGAAATTATGAGTATTATGATAATTTTGATTGGCTTGGGATGCTTTTTAAGGATTATGCCCTTGTTCAAAATCATAATTTAACCATTTCAGGTGGTACAGATAAAGCTGATTTTTATGTTTCAGGAAGGTTATTTGATTTTCCCGGTATGTATAATTTTGATTCTGACACATACAAATCTTATAATTTAAGAGCAAAAGGGTCTTTAAAAGCAACAGACTGGCTACGGGTTACTAATAACTCTGAATTTTCAAATAATACTTACCACATGCCCTTTACTGCATCAGGACTGGGAGCAAATATTAACCGTTATATAGAAGTATCTGCCTTCCCCACTATGCCAATGTATAATCCTGATGGTACATATACACGTGGTGCCGGATACACACTGGCAGGATTTGAACTGGGAAATAATTATTTGAATAATAATCTGACTTTGTTTAAAAACACCATAGGAATGCAAACAAATTTCTTCAATAATACATTTCGCATTAATAGTGATTTTACTTTCAGATATAATGACAGAGATTATTTTTATAAAAGGGTAAAAGTACCATATTATCAGAACGCCAATGCCGAGGCACCTTCATATATTGGAGATGCCAACGGTATTATTTATGAATGGCTTGGACATACAATGTACACGGCTTCAAATATTTATTCAGAGTATGAAAATACCTTTGCACAGAAGCATTATATGAAGGTTATGGCAGGATGGAACTATGAAACCTCTGCATATAAGGCCAACAGTATTCAGAGAAATCAGTTATTACTTGAAAGTGCTGAAAGTATTCAGCTGGCAACCGGTTCGTCAATTGTTCCGGGTGCAAGTGTAACCAATTGGCGGACAGCCGGAACTTTTTTTCGTATAAATTATGGTTTTATGGATCGTTATCTGCTTGAAATAAATGGAAGATATGATGGCTCAAGCCGTTTTCCTGTAAATCAGCAGTGGGGCTTCTTTCCTTCAATTTCTGCAGGATGGCGGCTTTCAGAAGAATCATTCTGGAATGTTGACGAAAATATCATCTCTGACGTAAAGTTCAGAGCTTCATATGGTTCATTGGGGAATGGAAATATTTCTCCATATCAGTTTCTTGAGTTGTTAAGCATCAGTACCTCAAGCAGAGTGTTAGATGGCAATCAGAATAAAAGTACTAGTGCTCCTGCTCCGATACCTTCCGGATTAACATGGGAGAAAGCTACTACAACTGATATAGGTGTTGATCTTGGAATGCTAAATGGAAAACTTCGGTTTAACGGTGATTACTATGTTAGAAAAACTACAGATATGTATGTAGCAGGGCCAACACTGCCTGATATATTCGGAGCTTCTTCACCAAAAGGTAATTATGCTGATATGACTACAAAAGGTTTTGAAGTGTCATTATCATGGCAAAGCAAACTGAATGTTGCAGAAAAGCCTTTAAATTTCGAAATTCGGGGAGCTCTTTTTGATTATGTTTCAGTTATTGATCAGTTTAATAATCCTACCAAAAGATTTACTGATTATTATAATGGAATGACTATTGGAGAATTGTGGGGTTTTAAAACAGATGGATTATTTCAGGAAGATCCCAAACCTGAGGAATATATTAATACAATTTTCAAGGTTTCTGCAGATGCTGTTTGGCGTGCCGGAGATTTGAAAATTAAAAATCTTGACAATAGTCCCGACAATATGATTACGAAAGGTGACCAAACAGTTGATAATCCCGGTGATATGGCAATAATTGGAAATACAGAACCAAGATATCAATATAGTATTAAGCTGGGAGCTGACTGGAATGGTTTTTTCTTCTCAGCATTTTTACACGGAGTTGGTAAACAGGATTGGTATCCAGGAACAGAATCGGCCTTCTGGGGGCAGTATAATCGAGGCTATAATCAGATTCCTGCCTGGCATCTGAATAACTACTGGACTGAAGATAACCCTGATGCCTATTTGCCACGTTATGCACAATATAACGGAGCCATAGCATTTACCAATTATGTTCCCAATGACCGTTATTTGCAAAGGGTTTCATATTTAAGACTTAAAAATCTTCAGTTTGGTTATTCTTTGCCTTCTAACTGGATTTCTAAATTAAATCTGAGTAAGGTGCAAGTATATATAAGTGGTGAAAACCTGGCAAGCTGGTCTCCATTATATAAAACAGCTCCTAATTTTATGGATGTTTCTACTGCAATCGGTAATACTGATTCTGATCTTAATGCCAGTTATAATCAGGGGGCCGGTAATAACTACCCCATACTTAAATCGTACTCATTTGGAGTATCTGTAACATATTAATGTAATAAAATTAAAATATGATGAAAACAAAAATATTTTACTGGGTAATACTTGCTTTAATTGTATTTATGGTTGGTAGTTGTGAGATGGATGAACGTCCATATACTTCAACTGACAAGAAAGCTATTTTTAGTTCTGAAGAGGGGTTGAAAGCATATTCAATGTCTTTTTATAATTTATTGCCTGATGCTACCAGTCAGTCTATTGTAGAACAATCACTGGTAGATTATGGAGCTACAAACTCTTTGGGAGGCTTTGTGCTAAAAAATGCATTTAGTGAAAATAATTCATCAGGATGGTCGTGGGGAGATTTAAGAAATATTAATTATTTTATAGAAAATAATGTTGACCCTGAAATTTCGGAAAATGTAAGAAATAATTACACAGGAATTGCACGTTTTTTCAGAGCCTTGTTTTATTATGATAAGGTGCGTCGTTTTGGTGATGTGCCATGGATTGATCATCCTTTGTCTCCTGATGAAGAAGAAATTTTATATGGAGAACGTGATTCCAGAGAGTTGGTAATGGGAAAAATCTATGAAGATTTAATTTATGCTGCTGAAAATATTTCACGTAGCACTGATGCCACTCAAAATTCAATGGTAACAAAATGGGTTGTTTACGGATTGACTTCAAGAATTGCGTTGTTTGAAGGAACATTTAGAAAATATCACAATTTAAATTTTTCAACTTCTGCTGACGAATGGCTGAAACGTGCAGAAAATGCTGCATCTGTTGTAATGCAGCAGTCAGGAAAAAGTTTGCATAACAATTACCGAGAGTTGTTTACGAGAGATGTTCCTCCCGTTTCAGAAACAATGCTGGCAATTGCTTCTGATGCTTCTTTAGGTGTAAAACATGCTGCTAACTGGCGCTGGGCCTCTGAAACATATGGAACAGGACTAAATCTTATCCGTCCTTTTGTAAATACTTATCTTCAAAAAGACGGGACCCCTTATACTGAACGCCAGAACTGGGAGTTTGAAGATTTTTATGAGGAATTTCAGAACAGAGATGAAAGATTAAGTGCAACATTGCGTTATCCTGGTTATACACGTGAAGGAAAACTTGCACTTCCTGTATTTGGAGGTTATGCACGAATTGGATATCAGCCCATTAAATTAATGGTTGATGAAACCAATGGTGACGATAAAACAGAAAATACTCATGCCATTCAGTTAATGCGTTATGCTGAAATATTGCTCAATTATGCAGAAGCAAAAGCAGAATTGGGTACTTTAACTAATGATGACTGGGCAAAAACTATTGGAGCCCTTCGCTCACGGGCAGGAATTACAGGAGGTTTGGATGCTATACCAACTAAAATAGATTCATATTTTCAACAAACATATTTTCCAAATATATCAAATCCGGCAATTTTAGAAATTAGGCGTGAAAGAGCTGTGGAATTGGTTTTGGAAGGGTTTAGATTTGATGATTTAAGGCGATGGAAAAGTGGAGATTTGTTTAAAATGAGCTGGACAGGAATGTATATTTCTGATGTAAATAAGCC
>CAZXTX010000197.1:4331-6112 GCA_964643695.1 uncultured Mariniphaga sp.
TGGCTTCGCTTGAAGAACTTGCAGCTTTTATTAAAGAGCAGGAACCTGATATTGTGGCTTTGCAGGAAGTTGACAACCGGACTTACAGAGAAATAGCCCCAAAACAAAACGGAAAGGATTTTGCAACCGAACTGGGCTTTTATACAGGAATGATTCCTTTATACGGAAAGACCATTCCATATAAAGGCGGTTACTACGGAATTGGTATTTTGTCAAAATATCCGGTATCAAAAGTTGAAAGAATTTATTTGCCGTTAACCGAAAACGGAAGGGAACAGCGTGCTGTTTTGGTAGCAGAAGTGGAATATAAAGAAGGTGAATATATAACTTTTGCTTCAACACATCTGGATTATACAAACACAGAGGAACGTCAGCTACAAGTACAAAAAATAAATGAAATTCTGACTGCCTCGCCATGGCCTGTTATTGTTGCAGGAGATTTTAATGCGGTACCAGAGGCAAAGGAAATAAAAGAAGGAATGAGCAACTGGAAAATTGTGTCGGATATGAGTCCTACCGTGCCGGCAAATGCTCCCAGAAGGGTTATTGATTACATATTCTGTTACCCGGCCGGTAAATGGGAGAAAATAGATGCTGAAACTTATCAGGTTGGTTTGTCTGATCATTTGCCGATTAGTGCCGTTGTTGAACTTATTCCTTAATTGCAGTTTTGAATGAATAAAAAAGTTGCAAAAACTTTTCTCCCTGCCGTAATATTGTTTTTGGCTCTGTTTTCCTTTTCATGTAAAAGTGATATTCCGCAAAGTTTGAAAATAATGACCTATAATATTCACAGAGGGCAGGATGCGGATAATAATGACCGGTTAATGGAAATGGCAACTTTTATTAAAGAGTCCGGGGCAGATATAGTGGGTTTGCAGGAAGTGGATAGTGTTTGCTACCGTTCGGGACAGGTTGACCAGGCAAAAGTTCTGGCAGAATATTCGGGGATGCATTATGCTTTTGTCCGTCATTTTGCTTTTCAGGGTGGTGCATACGGGCAGGCACTGCTTTCAAAGTATCCGATAACTGAAGTAAAAAATAACAGATTGCCCGTTGTAACCGATATTCCCGGACAAACAACTGCTTTCCTGACTGCAAGGATAAATGTCTCTGATAAAAAATCATTTTTAATAGGTGTGGCACATCTGGATTACCGAAATGCAGAATCAAGGGTAAAGCAGGCAGGAATTATTAATGATATATATACTGATTCAGATATTCCGGGCATATTGCTGGGCGATATGAATGCAGAGCCCGGTACAAGGGAAATTTTAATGCTGATGGGAAAATTTCAGGATACCCAGCCTGATGATTTTCTGACTTTCCCTGATGACAAGCCTGTTAAAAAGATTGATTATATTTTTGTTGACAAATCTGAAAAAATTGAGATAACAGAAAATAAAGTGATTGATGTGAATTTTTCAGATCACTTACCTGTTGTTTCCGAAATAACAGTTTTTTAAACAACTGGATTTAGGTTTTTTATAGCTGCGCAATTTTTCAAAGGTATCTGGTTTTGCAAATTGATTTTTTTGATTCAGGATTTTAATTACTTTTCGAATCCGTCAATTTTTTTATAATCTTAAAAAAATAATTTTAATACAAACTCATCTCTTTTTTATCAAAATCTTTTTTTAATTTCAAGTTGGTCAGACTTTAACTGACGCTTAAAATGAACAAAAGTTAATAAATTGTATTTCAGTGTCTTTAAGATGTTTTGGGTGTATTTGTTATAGATTATGTTATAAATGATTTGAAAAATAAGTTAAATTTTTTAA
>CAZXTX010000198.1:0-4288 GCA_964643695.1 uncultured Mariniphaga sp.
TTCAATTGCAACCTGAACAGCAGTCAGTTAAACAAATAATTAAAAACTCAGTCGCCTCCTTCTGCCGTAAATAAAACTATTTGCGTTAAATTCGCTGCTGAACAAAAAACTGAGTTATGAATTTCAAAAATGTTTTGTCCGGTGAAATTCAATTGCTTTCTTTAAAACAAATTTTAAAAAAATAAAAATGACTAATTACCCGTTCAGAAAAATCAATACTGTTTTTGCATTAACTGTTCTGCTGATTATAATTTCTTCCGGACATTTATTCTGTAATTCAACAGAAAACATTCCTGAAAACCGGGTGGACATTTCGGATGCAGTGATTTTTACGACCGAAAACTTATCGGAGCAGGAAAATGCAGCTGTTCAGCTGCTGATTGATGAAATTTTTGAAAGAACGCGCATTAAACTGCAAGTGTCTGCCAACTGGCCTTCGGGCAATGTTCCGGTTATAGTTGCAGGCATTGCGCAGGCATTGCAGAACAGCGAAACTCCTTTCCCAAAATCAGTTTTCAGTATTCCGGGCAGTGAAAAGGCAGAAGGTTTTACAATAAAAATTGATAAAAAAGCTGACGGGAAGCCTGTGGTTTTTATTCTTGGAAATGATGAAAGGGGCATGCTGTACGGAATTGGTTATTTTCTGAGAAAAGCCGCGATAATTCCAGTTACCGGAAACTCTTTCGGCAAAATTTTAATTGACAGAAATCTGGAAGTCACAACAAGTCCTGCTGTTCCTTTGCGCGGCCATCAGCTTGGCTACAGGCCCAAAACCAATTCCTACGACGGCTTTACCGAAGAAATGTGGGACAAATATATCCGCGAACTGGCAATTTTCGGCACAAACGCCATTGAAATTATGCCGCCAAATACCGATGATGCTGCCGAGAGTCCGATGTTTTTTCTTCCACAAATGGAAATGATGGTTGAGATGAATAAAATAATCAGCAAATACGGGCTTGACACCTGGATATGGTATCCGCTGATGTATGATTACACAAAATCCGAAGAACTTAAAAAGTCACTTCAGGAAAATGAAGAAATATTTTCACGGCTTCAGAAAATTGATGCGATTTTTATACCGGGCGGCGACCCGGGGCATACCCCGCCAAAACTGATTTTTAAATATTTAAGTCAGAAGGCTGAAATTTTACATAAATATCATCCTGCAGCAAAATTCTGGATTTCTCCCCAGGGATTTAACAAAGAAAAACTCGAAATATTTTTCTCACTGCTGGGTGAAAAACCGGCATGGCTTGGCGGAGTTGTTTACGGCCCGCAGGTGGGAATGAGCCTTAAAGAACTGCGCGGAAGGGTTCCCGCCGATTTACCGATCAGGCTTTATCCTGACATAACACATACTTATACGGCTCAGTATCCGGTGCCCGACTGGGATTTTGCTTTTGCCGTAACACAAACCAGAGAACCGATAAATCCCAGACCTGTTGACCAGTCATTTATTTTCCGTTCCGAAGATCTCGCGGACTATTACGGTTTCAGCACTTATTCCGAAGGAGTAAATGATGATGTGAACAAAATTGTATGGAGCTGTCTGGGCTGGAATCCTGATGCCGATGTCAGGGAAATACTGCGTGATTACAGCCGGTTTTTTATCGGATATGATTATGCAAATGATTTTGCACAGGGAATTTTTGACCTTGAATCAAACTGGAAGGGTTCTCTGTTAAGCAATGAAAAAGTGAATGTTACCCTTCAGAAATTCAGGGCAATGGAAAAAAATGCCTCCCCGCGGCAGATGCTCAACTGGAGGTTTCAGTCAGCTCTTTACAGGGCATATTTAGATGCTTATGTCAGAAGCCGTTTAATTTATGAAACCGCACTTGAAAATGAAGCCCGCACTGTTCTGGAAAATGCACGAAAAACCAGTTCCCTTCTGACAATTGGAAAAGCTGAAAAAATTCTTGACAAGGCTTATGAAAACAACAATTCCATTAATCTGAAAAACCGGGTGTACGAACTTGCACAAGCACTTTTCCAGAGCATACACATGCAGCTCAGCTCAAAAAAACACTTTGCAATTGAGGTGTGGCGCGGGGCTAATCTGGATTTAATTGATTATCCGCTGAATAATGCCCCGTGGCTGAAATATCAGTTTGAGAAAGTCAGAAATCTGACGGATGAGAAAGAGCGGCTGGCAGAAATTGAAAACATACTTAACTGGGAAAATCCGGGGCCGGGTGGTTTTTATGATGACATGGGAAATCCCGATAATTCAGCTCATCTTGTTTTGGAATACAGTTATGAGGAAGACCCCGGTTTTTTGAAACACCCTTTTACGGGTTTTGTACTTGATCCGCTTTTTGAAGCTTACAGCGATGAAATAAAAGATGATTACGAACTGATGTTTAAACCGCTAAGAACCTCGTGGCAGAGATTCAGCCAGACACTTTTCGGCCTGCCTTTGAAAATGCGATATACCGGGCTGGATGACAATGAAGAATATGTAGTCAGAATAACTTATGGCAGCGAACGTCCGGGAGCGGTGATAAAGCTTTCGGCAGCCGGCGGGGAAGAAATCCACCCGTATCAGGAAACTGATTTTCCCGCCAGACCGGTTCAGTTTGACATTCCGGCCGGTGCGGTAAAAAGCGGAATACTGGAACTTGTATGGACACAGCTGCCTGAAACAATCCGCGGCAACGGCAGAAGCTGTCAGGTATCGGAAGTATGGCTGATGAAAAAGAAATTTGCAGGTGAGCTGAAATATTAATTGTCCGGTTTTATCTCAAGTACCCAGACATCGTTTACAAGCGGCGGTGTCATTCCGCCTGCAATCCATAGTTTATTTTGAAAAACAAAAGCCGAATGCTCATGCCTCTCTTTCCATTGAGCACCTGATGTCTTCAATTCTGTCCAGCTTTTTCCGTCAGTAGAATACCACACATCTGGCCAGTTTTTATAAGGGTTTCCGGACCAGCCTCCGATTACCCACATTTTGTTGTGCCATATAACCGATGAAAACCAGATTCTTTCGTGCCACGGTGCAGAAGCAGTTTCGCACCGCCAGTGAATACCGTCGGCACTGCTCCAGACATCATTTAAACCATGATATTCCGGGTCATAATCTCCGCCACCCATCACATAAATACGTTCGTTTAAAACCACCGCCTGATGAAATGCCCTTGGAGGCCATTCTGCATTTTTGGTAACAAGCTCCCAGTCAGTGCCATTTTCGGAGCACCACACATCATTCAGCAGACTTGAATCGTCACCGTAATAATAATGAGTTGTTCCACCCAGAATCCACATCTTCCCCTTAAATTCCACTATTGCGGCGGCACAACGCGGTGACCAGCCGGCATCTTTTGTGGCTGCCTCCCAATTTTCCCCGTCGGCAGAACACCAGACTTCGTTACTTGCAGAACGGTCTTCCAGTCTTCCATTGTACCATCCTCCCATCAGCCACATTTTGTTGTTAAAAGTGATTGTCATCGGCAAATCGCTGTGCAGCCAGGGAGCCTCACCGGTAACCAATTCCCAGTTTTTTCCGTCAGCCGACTTCCACACATCCCGCGGAGGCGACTCATAGGAACTCTCCCATCCCCCGAAAATCCACATATAACCGTTATACACCACTTCCCCCTGCGAATCTCTCGCCGACCAGGATGCGGAATCAGTTACCATTTTCCACTCTGCCGCAAACTCCTGCGGTTCGGCAAAAAATGGAGTCAAACAAAATATCAGAAACAGATAAATTGAAAGGCGTTTATATCGTATTAAATGAAAATACTCCATTTAAAAACAAATTTTTCGTTAACGAATAAACTTATTTGTCTTTTGAAGTAATGATTTTGCCAGGCTCAAAAAATGAATTGTACGCCAGAGGCGAACCTGTTTTTTCAATTGCCTCACTGATTGTTTTATCTTCGGCAAGTGAAGCCCTTATTGCACCTTTCTGATAATAATACCTTGAAACAATTTCATTTTTCAGCAAACTTTTTATCTCACTGCTGAAAACCTGCAAATCTTTTTCCAACTGAGGTTCAAGCTTTGTTTTGATAGCTTCAAAATCAGCTTCGGCAAATTCGTAATACTTTTCGGTTTTTGCTTTTTTAATCAGGTCTTCCAGCAAGTGTTTTGATTCCGATTCATATTCAAAATCTTTTTCCTTCACGAATGCCGAAAACCTGTTGTATATATTGTCTGTAATCTCAAAATCTTCCGGTTTTGCAATCGTTTCATTTTCGTTTACAAAAACAGTTGCATAATCAAACACTATAAAATTGGTTATCAGTGCCGCACTCAGGTTACTTAACATTTCCGGCTC
>CAZXTX010000198.1:4388-6112 GCA_964643695.1 uncultured Mariniphaga sp.
GCAATTCTGATGGTTGTGTCAATCGGTGCAGAAGTGGCAGTGTAGGTTTTATCCCACTGCTTAACCTTGCCTTTGGTACTTACAATTTCGGAACCTTTTGGCACAAACAGATTCACAATTTTCACTGCTTCCTGCAACAATCCGCCGCCGTTTCCGCGCAAATCCAAAACAAGTGCTTCCGGGTTGTTTCTTTTCAGTTCAATAAATGCTTTTTTAACATCTTCACTGCAATTGGCGGTAAAACTCGATAATCTGATATATGCAGTATTATTGTCAATCATTCCGTAATAGGGAACTGCATCAATTGCAATTTTTTCACGAATCACATTTACCTCATAAGGTTTCTCCTGTCCGGGACGCTGCAACCTGATTTTTACCGGAACCTTGGCAGGCCCTTTCAGCATATTACTGACATCTTCGGTGGTCATATCCCGTGTCGATTTTCCTTCAACTTCAAGAATAATGTCACCGGCTCTCAGTCCGAATTTATGAGCGGGAAAACCTTCATAAGGCTCAGAAATAACAATTTTGTCCTTCTGCTTACCGATTAATGCACCAATTCCGGCATATTCACCGGTGGTCATAAACCGAAAATCCTCCATCTGGTCTTCCGAAATATAGTTGGTGTATGGGTCAAGCGACTCAAGCATTTCGTCAATACTTGTTTTTATAAGTTTATTCGGGTTTACGTCATCAACATAAAACATATTTAATTCCCTGAAAAGGCTGTAAAAGATTTCAAGGTTTTTGGCAATTTCAAAATTCTTCTGGTCACGGTTAAAACTGTAAAAACCAAATCCTGCCAAAATCAAAATCAATGTCCCGATCCACAATCTTTTTAATTTCATTTTACTAATTTTTTTATTCTGAATAAATTCAGATAAATATCTGTTAACAAACTGCAAAATTATAAAATATTGAGCTATTAAACAGTTTTACCTGATATTTACGGTGAGTTAAAAATAATTAATCACCAAAACACCTTTTAAACAGCACTTTTTACCCATTTGAAAACAAAGAAACAGACTTTTGGTTTTGATGCAAATTACTATAAAATCTTCGAATTTGTTGATTAACAGGAATTAATTAAGTTTTTGGAGTTTTTATTGAATATCGGTCATAAAGTGTATTTTTAAACGTTTAATTGAAAGATATTTCCTGAATTTAAACTATTTTGAAAAATTTATTTTTATGAAGAGGGCGGGAAGCTCAAAAACTAAAATATTAATAATATTTATTTCCCTGTTTCAGGGTGCCGTTTTTTCTGCATCAGGACAGGAAACGGGTACTCTCTTTTTTTTACCGGGAATTTCACAGACAAGCCTCGAAAATCCTGCATTTTGTACTAATCCTGAAAAACTGGTTTTTGGAATTCCGTTTCTTTCCGGAATTTCGGGACAATGGAATTCGAGTGTTCCGTTAAATTCTCTGTTTCACAAAGGTTTTGATTACAGCATTCACAGTTTATATGATGCACTTGACGAAAAAGGAAAATTGCAGTTATCGGCAGGTGTAACAGTTTTTTATGCCGCTTTCAGCCACAACGACTATTCGTTCAGCTTTGCAGTGTCGGAAAAGGCTTTTACAGAAGTAATTTTTGACCGGGATGTTTTACTGATTATCCGTGACGGTACACAGGGGTATTTCGGAACCGACCGGGATTTCGGAAAAGCTTCACTTTTTTTAACCCATTACCGTGAAATAGCTCCGGGATTTTCAAAAAG
>CAZXTX010000199.1:0-6106 GCA_964643695.1 uncultured Mariniphaga sp.
CTGTTGGCCTGGTGATGGTAAAAAACTATTTAAACAATTAAAGGAAAAATTGAATCTGTGATTTTTTTACTTTCATCTGCTGGCATGTACCTATGAATGATTCCAAAATTTGTTAAGTCAGAAACAAAAGAGAAATTAAAAGATGTTTATGACAAAACATGTTCAGTATAAAATTATTTACTGTACTGATTTTATCTGTGCTGACGGATACTATGGTTCGTCAGTAACTGTTTGATGATTCTTCGAAAAAGGTTTGAAAACAGTTCGATTGTTTGTTCCTAAAAATTTTCATCAAAATATATTTTAATTTGCAGCTGAATTATAAAATATACTTATATTTATGGTCTATATATTATTAAAATAAAAAACTATAGAAACCAGACTGTTTTTACTACGGAATAGATATTTGTATGAGCCGAAAATTTATTAGGAACTGGCATAAAACAGAAACGTTATAAAACATTATTTAACCGGTATCGAAAATTAGTTTTAGCAGTTTCCTTTTTGTTGAGAAAAAAATGAATTGTTTAATTTTTTTAAAAGAATGACATGAAAAAAAGATCTGACAAACGAGCCTTTAACATGAAAAATAGTTTCAAAAAATTAATTTATTTATATATGGTTACTTTGTTGTTCTGGAATTGTTCAGAAAAAAGAGCAAACATAATAGAATTAAATGCCAGTCAAGATAATATACTGAAATTGAGCTATAAAACCCGTATAATTCAACTGGAAACCAATCCTGAATCATTACTTCAATTCATCTTTAAAATTAATGTCGATAAATTAAATGACCGGATATTTGTTTTATCCAATTTCAATATTTATGTGTATAACATGAATGGAAAGTATCTTTATAAATTAAAGGTAGGGAAAGGGCCTGGCGAAATTATTAGGGCTGTAGCTTTTACATTAGATACTAAAACGAAATTGATTTATGTTATTGATAATTCAACAACTCTGTGTTTGTTTGATTATGATGGTAATATGATTGATAAATACAATATAGATAATTTTGCAGGTACTGATTTATATGCTTTAGATGAAGATAATATTCTCTTGTTACGGAATTTTGTTGGTATTGAAGAAAAGTACTTTGCAGGTATGTACAATCTTACTGCCCAAAAAGTAATCAAAAAATTTGTTCCGGCCGAGAATAGTCCATATCCGGAAAATTCAATAGCCACTGCAATAAATTTTTCAAATAATAATGGAAAAATTTATTTAAATATCCCCAATATATTTGGAATGTTTGAATATGAAAAACATGATTTTTACCAGACATTTTCATTTGATTTAGGGAATAGGGTAGTTCCAAAATCAGTAATCAATAAATGTACATCTAATTCGACCTACTGTAACTTGAGGGATGAAGCTAAAAAACATAATTATGTTCCCTTTTTATTGTATGGTTTTCGTTTTAAAGAGTATTATTTTATTGTAGTTGATGATAAACACATAAATTGTTATGCAATCGATGATAAAAACAATAGAATATATAATAATGGTGCTCTTTTTACATATTTTAATCTCCCGGAAACAGAGTCACTTAAACTGCTTGGAGGAATACAGGATAATTTACTTACGTTTTATGCCAATCCATCAGAGTTCTTTAATTTGGAAGATCAATCTGATATTAAAGAAATTCAAATTCATGACCATAGATTTGAGATAAACCGAAATGATAATCCTTTTTTGATACTTATAGAATAATTATCTATTGAAAACTACATAAAATAACATTCATCCGGTAGCGAACATCAGTTCTGGTAGATCCCCTCTCGGGAACAAAGATAAAGATGAGTAAATATACAACTATAAAAACTATGTGTTTCTGTTCTGTGAAATGATAAACCAGGCAATCAAAAAATTTGAACGAACAATTTTAAACCTTATTACAATGAAAAAAATAGTATGTAGAAGTTTTAAAACTACCGTCATTTTTTCTCTAATATCATTGTTTCTAATCTCGTGTCGACCGGAAAATATTGTTTTAAATGAAAATATCGTTTTATTTTCAGAATTTCCAAAGGAGGATAAAATATTCTTTAATAATATCTGCGAATATAAAAAAGGTACCGCAGGTATGATTAAATTGGTAGATTCTGTTTTAATAATACTTAATGTAAATGAAGGAGCTCAGTATTTTCTTAGCAATTATTCCTTAGGTAGTAATCAGGTTTTTAAAGAGTATTTATGGGCAGGTAAAGGTCCTGGAGAAGCCATTGGAGCGAGAGGAATTGGGATAAACAGCAATTTTTTGTGGGTACAGGATATCACATTAAAAAAAATATTGACTTTAGAAACAGTAAATGCTTTATCTGACAACACTTTGATATCTTTTAGCGAGTATCCTGTTAGCGAAGATTACTATATGATCGATTTTAAAGATAAATTTCATTATTATGGTGTAGGTTTTGAATATTCTGCATATAAAATTCAAGAAGTGGATTTAATTTCAGGTAAAATAATAAACGAAATCGGAACATTTGATCGTAAACCGGATGATTTGGAATTTAGCGCAGTAAAAACAGCGTACCAGTGTTTTATTCATGTCAAACCAACTGGCAATAAAATTGTTTTGGCGTATAGGTTTACTGATGCCATTGAAATTTTTGATTTAAAAACACAAAAAAGTATCTTAATTCAAGGCCCCGAAGGATTCAATGTTGATTTTCAACCAGCAAGGAATACAATGTATAGAACAGACAAAACCAGATTCGCTTTTGTAAGCGGCGGTGGAACGGTAACCAATAATTATATATACATGTGTTATTCCGGGGACTTAGCAAAGAATAGAGGATCAATTTATGCAAGACATATATATATTTATGATTGGGATGGAAATCCTGTTAGAAAATTAATTTTAGATAGGCAGATTGAAAGTTTAGCTGTTTCTGAAAATGATTCCGTCATATATGCTTTTGATGTTAATACAGGATTTCTTGTACAGGCAAAAATCAAATAATATGTTAAGACTAAGTATTCATGAAAAAATTATTATCCATGTGGTAATATTATGTACCGCTGGGATTATGACTGGGAAAACACTGATTTTATGGGCCGGCTCTTTTTGCTATTGTTACTGCGAAACCTGTATTGCCTAACGATATAGGTAATTGAGGATTTCCTGAATCTCTTACGGGAGATTCTATATATAATAAGATAGTTTTTAAGCACTAAAAATTGAAAATAATGAAACATGATGGTATATATTTATCCCTCATTTTAACTATAATATTATTTTTTATTTTGGAATCCTGTGATAACCAAAATAAAAGGAGAATTGATACAGGAAATGAAGTGACCATGGTACCAACCGGAGAAATCTTGAAATTACCTATTGACAATAATACAACTCTGGATTGTATGGCAATGTTTTATTTCAAAGACAGGAAAACAGGAAAGGAGTATTTAACTTATCTTAACTCTTATAAAAATGAAATACAATTTTATGATTTAAAATTACAAAGATTAGAAAATAAAGTTACCTGTGCACTGGAAGGTCCTGATGGAGTCGGGAAAGTTTCGGGGTTCAGGGCAATTAGCATGGATTCCATATTTTTAACATTGGGACACTCTATAGTTCTTATTAATTCTAAAGGACAAATTATTAATAAATTTAGTTTTAAAGAAATAAAAAAAGGATATCTTCCTGTTCCTTACTTTTCAACTTCTAGAGTTTATTGGCCATTGGTAGTAAAAAGTAAGAAGTTATATATTCCTCAAGAACTTTCTCTGGATTTACCTTATATGCCTGATAATGCGATATGGCCTTCACCAAATTCCAAAATTTGTCTGACTATAGATATGACAGATAAAAAAAATGAATATTTGCCGATGGAACACCCGTTAGCCGATGAAAAACATTTAAATACTGTACGTTTTTCAAGAGAGTTTGATGGGAACTATTTTATTTATTCTTTTTTTGATGATCCAAATGTTTATGTCACTAAAGATCATATTCATATTAATAAATATTATGTATCAAGTGTTTATTTTGATAAAATTGTGCATTTAAAATATAAATCTATACCTTCTTTTGAAAAATATAACATTGATCATATAACACGATCTTCTTATCATAACATTGTATATGACATGAAAAGAAAAGTTTATTATCGTTTTGTAAAGTTGCCCGATAAATATGAAAAGAGTGATGATATTACGAAACTGGTTAAATATCCCCAAAATTTTTCAATTATAGTGCTCAACAAAAACTTTCAGATAATTGGTGAAACTAAATTGCCTCCGGGAACTTATGAGTATAAAAATTTTTTTGTAGCTGAAAAGGGGCTATATCTGTCAATTAATCACATTGACAACCCTGATTTAGATATTAATGCCTTACAATTTGAATTGATAAAATTGAAGTATAATGAGAATTAAGTATTTGATTTTTATTTTGTTTTTCATGCAGTAAGCAATACAGGAAAGAAAATGTTGCTGTTGTGGAAAAAACACAGAATATAATAAAATTGATTCCCAAAAAGATAAAAAGTTTTGTACCAAAAAAAAGGTTGCAGAAAAACAGGATTCTTGTTGTTTAATTCAAAATTAAAAAAAATAAGAAGAAAAAATAAAACTCATTGATATAATTGTAAATATGAATTTAGGAATAAAAAAGAGTGAAGAAAATACTGGTACATTAGTGTTTATAAACTTCAGTTCTACTAATGTAGAATGGAGTCAACACCTTTATCCATGAAGAAACTTCAGTACGTGTTGTCTTTATGGTATAAATTGATATTGTACTAACGATTAAGTTCCCGTGTGTAATTATTACTATAATAAAATGATTGCTTCAGGATTAAATTTAAGTGTTGTCTTATTATCATTATTTAATACGAATTGTATTTACAAAATAGACCAAACTGTTTTGTAAATTTACAATCGTTAATGCCGATGGTTAAAACATTTAGAACAATTGAGCAAAGCGATAATTGGTCTATTATATTTTTCCAATCGGTATAACAAGTAAAAACCAATTACTATGAGATATTTGGCCTTATTTCTAATTTCAAATATGTTATTTCTTTTTTGTACTCAAAAAAACGATATTAACAAAAATAAAGCTTCAAATTTGAAACTGGAAGAAACTAAAACGGAGATAAAAATTCCCATTGATCCAAAAACATCGTGTGAGTCATTGTGTATTCAGTATTTTAATGACGACGGAAAAGACTGCCTTGCAATTTTAAATACATATGAAAACGCAATTCAGATTTACGATATTCAGGATACTTTCTTGAAAACCAAAATAAAATTTGAAATAGAAGGTGGAGAAAATGCAACAAACAAAATTAAAGGATTCAAAATCATTAACAAAGATACTGTTTTCTTAACCACATTTATTTACAATATATATCTAACCAATTTTGATGGAGTTATATATAAAAAAATCAATTATTGGAAGGAAGCAACAAATGGAGGTTATCCGTTTTTTAACTATAGTCTCACATCAATTGATAATAGCCTGATCTATAAAGCTCCTCATTTGCTGATTGCACAACAAATGATAATGGAAAAAGAGAGGAACATAAAATTTGCTGCCGATGTTAATTCCAAAATATGTTTGGAACTTGATATTAATTTAGAAACACAAAGGTTTTTGGAAATGGATCATCCTTTATTTGAGCAAAAAGGAGCTGATGAAGTAGTTACTCAATATGCAAGAGTTTTCAACAGGAATAAGTTTGTGTATGCCCCGTGTTCCGACCATTTTATTTATATCACAAAAGATCACAATACTGTGATTCGAAAAAAAATAAAAAGTCGTTTTCTTTCTGAAAACCAATATGGCATTATAGGAAATTATAAAGTTGATCAGTCAATAGAAGAACAACTGATAAGGTCTGCAAAAGCGGGCAGGTATCTAAATATGCTGTATGATAAATACAGGAATGTTTATTATCGGTTTGTAAAACTACCATCCAATGTAGGAAATAAATATCAACCAAATGTTGACTATAGAAATGATAAAATATCTGTTATTCTAATCGATGACAAGTTTAATATTTTGGATGAACTTCCTCTTCGAGAAGACTTATATAATTGGCAGATGGCATTTGTAAATGAAAAAGGATTATTCATTTCCACAAATAAT
>CAZXTX010000200.1:0-3216 GCA_964643695.1 uncultured Mariniphaga sp.
GGTCAACATTTTTGAGGTGAAAACCTCCCATAATTCCGTAAATTCTTTTTTCTCCGGTAACTTTTATGGCATGTTCGAGCGTATTTACCACTCCGGCATGACCGCAGCCGGTAATTACAAACAATCCCTTTTCCGTAATCAGTGCAATGGCACTGTCATCCATAATAAAATCGGGAGAGCCGCCTTCCAAAACAAAAGGAGTTTCTTTTGATTCAAAATCTGTAAGACGCGGTATTTCTCCAAGAAAAACAAATTTATCGGTAATTTTATAAGGTTGCGCTGTTTCAATAACTTCAAATTTTTCATACAATTCTTCTTTAGTATTTTTTAAACCCAGATATGAAAAGTCTGCTTTCCGGTAACGTTTTACAAAACATCCGGGATGACAAATTAAAGTGCCTCCTTCAAGATACTCCAACCCGTTACCATGATCATAATGGCCGTGGCTCAGCACAATAACATCAACTTTCTTCAGGTCAACGCCCATAATCTGAGCATTTTTCATAAACAAGTTGCTTTGCCCCGTATCAAACAGCACCTTTTTACCATCATATTCAACAAGATATGACAAGCCGTGTTCGGCACCGGTTTTTTCGCCGGCTCTGTTTTCAGAAAGTATTGAAACAATCATCTTATTTTTTCCTACAAAATTAGTCCAAAGAAGTTCAAAATAAACAAACGTTCATATTTTTTGTAAAAAAATCAGGATATACCTTCATATTGAAAAATTGTATCCGAGAAACTGAACAATTCACTGTAAAATCGTTTTCTTGCAATAAAAGCAATTAAGCAATAATTCTTATTTTACCGGTTATCATTTTATTAAATAAAAAATGTTTATAAATTTCATCATTTGAAATTTTAATTACAGGATTTTTTACGACTTTTGCTGTTTCTTGTTAAAAAAGCAGCTTAAAAATCAAAAAACAGCATGACAGAGAATAATATTCATATTGGATTTGACAATGAAAAATACCTGAAAGAGCAGACTAAGGCCATCCTTGAAAGGGTTAACCGGTTCAACAATAAGCTTTATCTGGAATTTGGCGGAAAAATTATGTTCGATTTTCATGCTGCAAGGGTTCTTCCGGGATTTGATCCAAATGTAAAAATGCGCCTTCTACAGCAACTGAAAGATAAAGCCGATATTATCCTCTGCATACATGCGGGTGACATTGAACGAAAAAAGATGAGGGCAGATTTTGGTATTACCTACGATGCAGATGCACTAAAAACAATTGACGATTTCAGGGAATGGGGAATTGACGTAAAAGCAGTGGTAATAACACGTTACAAGAATCAGCATCCGGCCAGAGTTTTTAAATATAAGCTTGAACACAGAGGAATTAAAGTATATACACATCAGCCCATAAAAGGATATCCTTTTGATATTGACATGATTGTTAGTGATGAAGGATACGGAGCCAATGAATATATCGTAACCGACAAACCGATAGTGGTTGTTACCGGCCCGGGCCCCGGAAGCGGAAAACTTACCACATGCCTGAGCAATCTGTATCACGATTATAAAATGGGAACGGAAGCAGGTTATGCAAAATTTGAAACCTTTCCAATTTGGGACCTCCCTGTAAATCACAAAGCAAACATAGCATATGAAGCAGCAACCGTTGACCTGAGCGACAAGGTAATGCCCGACAAACACCACATGAAGGCATACAACCAAAAAGCTGTCAACTATAACCGGGATATTGAGGCATTTACACTTTTCTCTAAAACGATTGAAAAAATCACCGGAAAACCACCCGTGTATATGTCGCCAACCGACATGGGAGTTAATCGTTTGAGTTCCGGTATAATAAACAACAAAATTATCGAGGAGGCCTCCGAACAGGAAATTATCAGAAGATATTTCAGATATGCAGTGGAATATACCATGGGGCTGGCAGATAAAAAGACTTTTGAAGGTATAAAAAGTATTTTGGAAAAAATAAATTTAAAACCTGAAGACAGAAAAGTTGTGCCTTATGCCAGACAGGCTGCAATAAACGCTGAAAAGAGCGGGAAAGGTGATGACGGTGTATACAGTGGTGCTTCACTTCAGCTTGCCGACGGTACCATTATAACCGGAAAAAACTCACCTCTCATGCATGCGGCTTCCAGCCTGATACTGAATGCAACAAAACATCTTGCAGGACTGCCCGACAGTATGTACCTCATTCCGCAAAGCATCATCGACTCTGTAACTCACCTGAAAAAAAATGTTTTAGACGGAAAAATGGCAAGCCTCGATTTGGATGAAACCCTGATTGTACTTGCAATCAGTGCACTTACAAATCCTGCCGGACAAATGGCCATGGAAAACTTAAAATATCTGCAAAACTGTGAGGTGCATCTTACCCATATTCCAACTCCGGGCGATGAGGCGGGACTTCGCAAACTAAAGGTAAACCTCACATGCGATCCCGAATATCCGGGAAAAAATCTTTTTTTCAGCAGCTGATAAAAACGAATTAAGATTTTTTGTTTCTAATAAAAATAAGAATTGAGAATTCTATTGCCGAAAAAAGCATCAGCAGATACCCCATCAGTTCAAGCCCTTCTTCAACAGCTGATTTTGCAAAACGATATGTGCTCTCATCGTAATACAAAAGCCAGAATTTTGATCGTCCCATTAACCGGCTAAAGACATAAGTAACTAATATTCCGGAAAATAACCAGATTGATGCCGGCTGTGAGAAAAATTCAATTGTAGCTTTTTTAATCTTGTTAAAATCGCGCCACAAAAGCCAGGCAGCTACAAAAAGCAGCAAAAGAACCGGCCAGAACCACCAGTTAATAAAATTATTCTGTTCACGAATTAAACTTATAAGAACAAAAAGTGAAACAAAATTTGATACCGGCTGAACATCACGGTAACGTTTTCCCAAAAACAGGTAAAACACAAACAAAACAAGCAGTATGGCCGATTGTGCAAACTCGGTACGGCTTACTTCACTGAAATATTCATTATTCATAGGATAAAGGGCATCAAATCTGATTAATTCTGCCGCACCGTATGCAAGAAGCGAAAAAACTAAGACCCTGACTGCAATAAAAAAAGGTGAAAAAGTTTTCATATTCTGACTTTGAACAAGTTATACGTAATTTATTATTTAACTGTAAAAGAGTTTAACAAAAATCCGAACTATTCTAAAACCAATTCTGCAATATATGCAAAAGCATCGTTTTCATTTGATGGCACAACGTTATACATTG
>CAZXTX010000200.1:3316-6050 GCA_964643695.1 uncultured Mariniphaga sp.
TCAATTTCATATTTTAACGCTGCAAATTTATCTTCATCTTCCGGAATTATTAACATAAACTGACAAAGGCCTTTTTCAAGCTCACCGTTGGTTGGCAATTGCTCCGAAAATGAGTTGTGAAAATTAAAATAGCGGTCAAACTCTTCACATTTACGGGTTCCCCTGTGATACCAGAGTCTGTGGTTTTCGGGTGCTTCATCAAACATAAAAAAACTGTAATCCTTCTTTCTGAAAAAATCAATTAAACTGCCCGAAGAGTCGCTGCTCAAATTTTTATGAAATAAATGTGTTTTATCCTTCCAGTTGTATATTCCCGCACCCGATGAATAAACAATAAAATCAAAAGGCACGCTTTCAGGTATAACCTCCATTACCTTCAGCAAATTTCTTCCGGTTGCAACAACCCTTACTATTCCCTCTTCGCCAAGTTTTTTAAGTGCTTCAATATTTTTTAAACTGATTGAACGGTCATTTTTTAAAAAAGTACCATCAAGATCGGTAGCTGCAAGTTTTATTTTTTTCAGACTCATAGCTCACAAAAATAACAATCTTAAAGAAACTGCTTCCGGTGAAGTTTATAAAAAGAGAAAATGTGTTTTAATTTACCACTTCACATCATCATTTTTTAAAACTGCATAACCCGGGCGCGGATTTTTATCAGAAAAAACCTCCAGCATCTCATAGGGTTCAACAACAATTTCCTCTTCCGTAAAATTACCGTTTTCATCAGTTATTGCATCCGGATTCATATTAAGGTGAGCTGCAAAAAACGGATAGGCTGCCTTTCTTTTTGAAAATTCATAACCATGACCTTCATCCGGAAAATGAATGTTTTTAACATTTCTTTCAGCATTCATGAGTCCGTAAATATATTTGATATGCGGATATTCAACTTCCGGGGTGTTTTTTGTCCAGTCGTCGCCGTCGGAAATCAGAAGCATCGGACGTGGTGCGGCAAGTGCGGCTATTTCAACATTATTTGTCTGATGGTGACTGCTTTTATGAATCGGCATACCGCTTTCACAAATACATCCGCCAAAAAAATGGGCAGAAACCTGAACAACCGAAACGGTCATCTTTATTCGCTCATCAATTGCAGTAAGTAAAAATGCCTGAGTTGCACCACCTGAAGCACCGGTTATGGCAATTCTCTCAGGGTCAACACCATCAAGGGAAAGTATAAAATCAAGTGCCCTGATGCTGTTCCACAACTGCTGTTTCAGTGCCAGGCCGTGATTATGCTTCCACCCCCACTCTTTCATTTCACCATAGCCAACCATATCGTATGCAAAAACCACAGCACCCATTTTGGCAAGTGCCGCACACCTGATTTGTGCATCTTCCCGAAAACGGCCGTAATCATCAGCGTCAGACCAGTGACCGTGAGTACTCAGTATTCCCGGCATACTCATCATCAGCTTTTCCGGCATATACAAACTGCCCGTAACAAAAACACCCGGCAAACTTTCAATGGCAACATTCTGAACACTATACCCCGGATATTCGCGCTTTTCGGTAAACCGCGGATTCAATGGTGTCTTTTCTGGATAAGGAACCAAATCTGCACCTTTTAAAATGCCTTCACGGATTATACCGGCACGTTTAATCCACTCCCCGGAAGTTTTATATTCCGATTTAAGATTATTGATAACCTCTTTTGCTTCCTCTTCTGTATAATAATTACCAACACAAAGATTTGACTCTTTTTGTGAAAAGGAACAATTAAATAATAATAATGTGGCAATAGCAACAAACACTGTTTTTTTCATTTTTACAATTCTTATACTGACAAATTTCACTGTTTTTTATCTATATCCAGTATGTTTTAAAAAAACATGCAACAGCGGTGCAATATAAGTTTTTTAACTTTGCACTCCACATTTTTTCATAAAAATATAAGGATTGTTTTTTTCTAAAACTCAGATTTTTTGAGAATTTAAACTTTACTTGTGCAATGCCTTTTTTAACTCTTCAGGACACAGTTCACCTTCATTTGTCCAAACCGGTTCACCATTTATGAAAACAAGGATTGTAGGCAGGCGGCGTATTCTATAATGATTTGCTATCAGGGGGTTATTTTCAACATTCACTTTTAAAATCCTGAATCCCTTTACATCTTTTTTCACTTTTTCCAATACTGTCGTCACATCCTTGCAAGGCCTGCACCAGTCAGCATAAAAATCTACAACAACCGGTTTTGAAGATTTAATTATTTGAAAAAAACGCCGGTTCATTTTCCTTCTTCGGCTTTCTTTTTACGTTTTGTAATAAAATCGTTGATAAAGTCTCCGAGAAGATAACCAACGGCAGCACCCCACAAAGTGCTCCAGTACCACACCGACTGAATGGGACATGTTCCGCTGACACATCCAACAAACTTCCAGTATAAAAATCCGCCAATCGCACCTGCAGCACCAAATAAAAGAGCAATTGTTTTTCCCTTAAAGAAATCTTTCATATCGTTTAAATTGCTTATTACTAAAAATGTAACAATGATTTTAATTAAGCATCTGATAATTCATATTAAAAAACCAGTTACGTCCTTAAATTCTGTTTACTCTGAAACAACAAAAGTTATATCTGGTTTAAAATAAAGATTGAAAAAACTTATGCTCAATAAATAAGATTTATTATTCAGGCAGGGTTTCAATTACTCCCTTCAAAAAGTCATTCATGCTAAAATTGCCCATTCCGAATCCCAGACGCACCGCAATCAGATTTTTTGATGGTACAA
>CAZXTX010000201.1:0-6026 GCA_964643695.1 uncultured Mariniphaga sp.
TTGTATTAACTGACTGTAAAAATGACATTGACAAAAGCACCATACACCCTAGGTTGTTGATTAAATCAGAATCTATTAAGAATTTCCGTTCTGTGTCTGAGGTTAGAGATGCAATAAATTACGGATATTCAAAGAGTTTTTGGGAACAAGTAAAACAAATTGCAGATGACGCGGTAGTAAATGAACCGATAACTGCATACACACCAATAGAAGGCAGAAGAGAAGAAGATATTAAACAAGGTAATCCCGATTATGCGATTACTCATGCTGCTGGCCAATCAGTAATGTCGTGTGCATTAGCATATTTGATTACAGAAAATGTACAATACAAAGAAGCAGCTTTACGTCAGGTAGGTGTACTGTTTGATCCTGAAGCATGGTGTGAGTGGCAGGATATTCATCATCGCATAGTACATAATTTAGATGCTGATTTACGAACTGGAATGCTTTGTCGTGACCTTGGCTTAGCCTATGATTGGTTATATTCTTCTCTTACACCAGCAGAAAGGAAGTGGTTTGTTGAAGGAATAGACCGACGGGGAATTCAGCCCTATTTAAGAGCTGTTGAACAAAATCCATGGTGGCTTGATAAAATGAATAACTGGACTACAGTTATTGTTGGAGGAATGGGTATTTGCGGTATGTCAATTTTTGGTGATCATAATGAGGCTGAACATCTCATCAGCCTCGCTGTTCCACGTATGACAGAATATATGAAATACTATGGGCAAGAAGGTGAATTTAATGAAAATCCAGCTTATTCTTATAGCACATCTAACCCAGCATTATTTTTCATGTCTTTGCGTTATTTTTTAAATCAGGTAGAGATGTCTTCTGAAATTATGTCATTACGTAAACATTGTATTTGGCAAATTTACACGACTATACCACCAGGGGTAACAGTACCATTTGGGGATTCTGGTATTCCTGATTATTTATTCGATCCTGATTATTTTGCTGGTATTGCCTCAGCAACACGTGATTCAGTTTTGCAATGGTTCTTTTTGACATATTCTAATAATGCAAATCCAATAACCTCATTATTATATTATGATTCGACCTTAGAATCTAAATCACCAAATACAGATGATTATCCACTTGGAAGGCTGTTTCCTGAATATAGTGGAATTGTATCCAGTCGTACCAGTTGGGATCAAAAGTATGCTTCAAGTGTTGTTATGAGTAAAACCAATTTTTTCGGAGTAAATCACTCACATCCGGATGCTGGACAAATAATAATCCGTGGTTACGGCAAACGACTTATCTGTGATCTTGGAAATGTATCATATCCATATAAAAATTTTGTTTCTTATTATCACTTTAATTCAAGTGCCCACAATATACTAACATTTGAAGGGAGAGAATTATTAAGAGGTTCTAAGCGTGCTAAAATTGTTCAAAGCGAATTTGATAATCAAGTGGGTAGTTCTTGGACATTTGACTTAACAGAGTTATACGAGAATGCAGAAAGTGTGAGTCGAAAAGTATCTCATTTTTTTCCGAATATTATTGTGGTATTAGATGAAGCTAAGTTTACAGAAAAAGGGACTATTAGAACAAGGTGGCATACTATTAATAAAACAGTACCTGATGACAATGGGCAATTTTTTGTTAACAATGACAGTGTTACACTTAGTGGTCTTGTTTTTTCTTTTAATGATGAAAAACTTCGTTTATCAAATAGTCATCATTATTATGAACCTCCTTACAATAAAGATAGAATGGGTAATGTTTATCCTCAACTAAAAGAGCCTTTTATTGATGCTTTAATTGAATCTGATAATTGTAAAATTCTTTCTCTTTTTGCAATATATGGTACTGGAGAAAAGCCTCAAAAGTGGCAGGAATCAGATAATAGTTTTCAAATTGAAACTTCTCAAGGTAGAGTTCAAGTGCACATTAAAGAAAATCAAATCAAGATAATTAGAAAATAAAATGGTGAATTTAAAAATTGAGTTTATTTTATCTTTTTTATTTTTTATAACTGTTGCCAAAAGCCAGACATTAAATAATACAAAAATTGATGGATACCGTGCAATCTGGTTTGAATTGGGTCAGAAATATGAATATGGCGATAAGTATTCCGGAGCTTTGGGGACATATACTGCAAAACATGTTCCTCTGGCAATTTATTCAGATGAAGCAGATAAAACTTTTTTTGTTTATGGAGGAACTACTGCCGAAGATAAAAAGCATTTGCTCTGCATGATTGGTGAATATGACCACAAATCCGGAATGGTTTCAAAACCTGTTGTTGTATGTGACAAACAAGGTGTTAATGATCCACACGATAATCCTTCGTTGATGATTGATGATGAAGGTTATATTTGGGTTCTTGTTAGCGGAAGGGGGCAAAAACGTCCTGGCTTTAAATACAGAAGCGAAAAACCTCTTAGTACAGAAAGATTTGAGTTAATTACAAGTGAGGAGATGACTTATCCGCAGCCATGGAATTCTGAATATGGTTTTTTTCATTTTTTCACAAAATATACAGGAGTAAGGCAGTTGTATTATGAAACAAGTACTGATGGTGTGAATTGGACTGATGATAAACTGCTTGCCGCAATTTCTGAAAAAGAAGGTGAAAAATCAGGTCATTATCAAACAAGTGGAATTTATAATAATAAAAAACTTGGCACCTTTTTTAACAGGCATCCGAATGGAGATGTTGACAGGCGAACAGATTTATATTATCTGGAAACTGACGACTTTGGTGAAACATGGAAAAATGTTCAGGGAGAAATTCTCAATATTCCTTTGCTTATTGTTGATAATCCATCTAAAGTTATTGATTATGCTTCTCAGAAAAAGAATGTGTATTTGAAAGATATGGGTTTTGATAATAAGGGTAATCCTGTTTGTTTGTATATCCGTAGTAATGGCCACATTCCCGGACCTGTAAGTGCACCTTATGAATGGTGCGTAACACGATGGAACGGGAAGACCTGGGAAACTAATGTAGTAACAGTATCTGACCATAATTATGATATGGGAAGTCTTTACGTATCAGGCAATAAAATGAAAATTGCAGGTACAACTGAACCCGGACCACAGGAATGGGGAGTGGGGGGTGAAGTGGCAGTCTGGATTTCAAAGAATAAGGGTAAAAAGTGGAATCAGGATAAAATTATAACTAAAAACAGTAAAAATAGCCATTCTTATGTTCGTCGGCCGGTAAACTTTAAAGCACCGTTTTGTTTCTTTTGGGCTGATGGAAATTCTCACGAGTTTAGTAAATCAGAACTCTATTTTGGAGATTTTGATGAGAATGTTTGGAAACTGCCTTACGAGATGAATGATGATTTTGAAAAACCAGAGAAAATATTAATCAAAAATAAATAACCATGAAAAAACTATTAACTATTATTTTATTGTTTGCTTTTGCTTTTAATACAGCCGGTTACGAAAAGCGCAATTTGCTTCAAAAAGAAGCAGACAGATGTAATCTTTCACAAAACTTAATTCAAGATTTTTCTGAAATTGATTTTCCTGATTATGCTGACAGACATTTTTGGAACAGTTTGCCTGCAATCATGAAAGAAAAATATATTACTGATGCTGAGAAATATCTTGATTATGACTGGCCAATAGTTAAAGCAACCGATTATCTTGAGATTATTCGTTCGGGTGATCGCAGGCAGGGAGCGTATGCTGCTCCTCGTGCCGCTCTTGAATCACTTGTTATGGGAGAACTGGCTGAAGGTAAAGGAAGGTTTATTGACCAGATTGTTAATGGTGTGTGGTATTACAGTGAACAAACCTGGTGGGGGTGGTCAGCACATTTAACTTCACAAAAAGCAGCAAACGGCTTGCCCGATGCAGACGAGCCTGTAATAGATTTAGGTGTTGGTGAAATAGCAAATATTTTATCATGGACATGGTTTCTGTTTAAAAATGAATTTGATAAAATTCATCCTCTGATTGCAAAAAGACTGAAGGATGAAATAATGAAGAAAGCCGTAATTCCTTATTATGAGCGAAATGATTTCTGGTGGCAGGGGCTTGACGGTGTGCGGGAAGTTAATAACTGGAATCCGTGAACAAATCATAATATGTTAACTGCAATTCTGATTCTTGAAGATAATCAGCAGCAAAAAATTAAAGGTGTGCAGAAAGTGGTGCGTTCATTGGATGAATTTGTTAATGTTTATCCTGATGATGGTGGTTGCGATGAAGGGCCTTCATATTGGGGCAGGGCAGGTGCTTCGCTCTATCAGTGTCTTGATTTGCTGAAACGTGCTACCGGCGGAAAGTTTGATATTTATGATAATGAACTGATAAAAAATATGGGTAATTATATCTATAAGGCTTATATCAGTTATCCGTATTTTATAAATTTTGCAGACGCGGATGCAACCACAGGCAGCCGTCCGCAGATAATATACAGTTACGGTAAAGATACAAATGATGATATAATGCAAAAGTTCGGTTCCTTTTTGGCTGAAAAACAAGGTTGGGGAACTAAAAATCCTACAGGAAAAATTGATGAACAAATAATGCAGTTAATGCATTTGGACGAAATAAAAAGCTCAGAATCTGAAGATGCACTTATAAGTGATTTTTGGCTTCCGCAAACCGGGGTTGCAGGTGCACGCGATAAATCAGGCTCTGCAAACGGATTCTTTTTTGCGGCCAAAGGAGGGCATAATGCCGAAAGTCACAACCATAACGATATAGGTTCCTGTGTTTTATATTTTAATGGCAAACCTGCACTTATTGACATTGGACGTGAAACATATACTGCCAAAACATTCAGCAATCGCCGTTATGAAATTTGGACCATGCAGAGTCAGTATCACAATTCTCCAAAAATAAACGGAATTGATCAGATGCAGGGCAGAAAATTTGCTGCAACTAATACAAATTTTAAAGCCGATGCAAAAAAGGCTGTTTTTTCAACTGATATCTTTAAGGCATATCCCGAAGAGGCATCAGTAACAAAATGGATACGTTCTTATCAGCTTGACAGGGGAAAACAGTTCATAGTTCGTGATGATTATCAGCTTTCTCAGTTGCTTGATGCTCCTACAACAATCAATTTTGTGACTTACTGTAAGGTTTCTGAAATAAAGCCGGGTTTATTGTTATTGAAAGGAGATGGATTTAATCTTGAATTAAATTATAATGTAAAAAGTGTTACACCTGAGATTGAGTTTAATGAAGTGCATGATAGCGGATTGCGCCGATACTGGCCGGATGGAATTACAAGAATTGTATTCAAAATAAATAATATGAAACTAAAAGGAAAAAATGAATTTATATTAAAAGAACAATTTTAACTTTAAATCTTCTAATCTTTTTGACATGAAAAATATTATTAAAAAAAGTTTGATAATTATGTTTTTAATAACAGGCATGATTACGTTGCTGCATGGACAGTCAGCTGTTTTTTTACATCATTCCACAGGTAATGGGGTATATAATGAAGGTAAGGTAAAAGAGTGGGTTAATAAATACAATACTGATAATAAAACAAATTATTCAGTAGTTGAAAGGTCATATCCCAATAAACCTTATCCGTGGGAAAATTATCCTTATGATTATTGGAATTTATGGGTTAATGGAAAATGTGATCCGGAAAATGAAAATATTCAGTGCATTGAAGATATATTAAAAGATTTTGACGTTGTAATATTTAAACATTGTTTTCCCGGCGCGGGAATAAATGCTGATGAAGGATTACCCTCAATTGATTCAAAAGAAAAAACTATTTCAAATTATAAGTTGCAATACAGAGCTTTACGAAGTTTAATGGACAAGTTTTCTGATAAAAAGTTTATTGTTTGGACACTTGCTCCTTTGCACCGGCTGAGCACTACTGCTGAAGAAGCTGCCAGAGCGAAAGAATTTGTCAATTGGGTTAAGTCAGACTGGCTTTTGGAGGACGGTAAAACTCATCCAAATATTTTCGTTTTTGATTTTTTTGGATTAACGGCAGAAGTCGATCAGAATCCCGTGAACGGAAAGGTGAATTGTTTGAAATATGATTACGAATTAAATCATTCCGATGGAGATTCTCATCCCAA
>CAZXTX010000202.1:0-5959 GCA_964643695.1 uncultured Mariniphaga sp.
GTGCTTGATGACGGAAATGTTAAACAGGTTTTTGTTGTTACCGATTTGTTGGGCATAAAAGCCGATTTGTCTGCTGCTGCAAGGAAAATTATTGAAACTGAAACCGGTATTCCTGCTGATAATATTGTTATTTCGGCTGTTCATACACATTCGGCTGCAAGTGCAATGGGCGATGAGCAGAAGCGCAGGAGATGGGCAGAAGGTGAACCGTTTGATGATTATCAGAATTTTGTTATCCGCAGAATTGCAGATGGTGTCAGAATTGCCTTAAACAATCTGGAACCGGCAGAAATAGGGTGGGGCTCCGGCTCTGTTCCGCAGCATGTTTTTGTAAGGCGCTGGATTATGAAAGAACCGGTTATAAATCCGATTGGTGAAATGGACCGTGTTGTCATGAATCCCGGAAGATTAAATCCAAATCTTGTTGAACCGGCGGCAAAACCTGACCCGGAAGTGTTTTTTCTGTCGGTCAGATCAGTTGAAGGGCGCCCGATTGCTTTACTTGCAAATTATTCGCTTCATTATGTGGGAGGCGTACCTGAGGGGCATATTTCTGCCGATTATTTTGCCGTGTTTGCAAATAAAATTGAAAAGCTTCTTGATGCCGGAAATCAGTACCCGCCGTTTGTGGGAATTATGAGCAACGGAACTTCGGGAGATGTGAACAACATAAATTTTGCGGCTAAGGCAGAGAGCAGAAAACCGTATGAGCAAATGAACCTTGTTGCAGATGATGTGGCCCGGGAGGTTTTCAGGGTTTATAAATCAATTGAACACAAGCGGAACCTTAAACTGTCGGTTGTTACTGAAAAGCTGCCGCTTATACCACGAAAACCCGATGAAAAACTTTTGAAACGCTCTGTGGAGGTGCTTAACAGGCACGATAGCATAAAACCGGTACATATTCGTGAGGAAACCTATGCCCAAAGAATATTAAATCTGAATCAGTGGCCTGATACAGTAAATATTGTATTGCAGGCATTCCGGATTGGCGATTTGGGTATTGCAACAGTTCCGTTTGAGGTTTTTTCCGAAACAGGCCTGAGGTTAAAGTCGGAAAGCCCAATGAAATCTACCTTTACTATTGAACTTGCAAACGGATATTACGGATATTTGCCAACACCAAAGCAACACGAGCTGGGCGGATACGAAACCTGGCCGGGTACATGTAGTGTTGAAAAAAATGCATCCGAAAAAATTACGGAAAAGCTGCTGGAAATGTTCGCAAAATAATATAAACAAATAGAAACTTGAGTAATTAATAATCAAAAAATATGACAAACCGCAGACAATTTATCAGATTAATGACAGCAGCCGGTATAGCAGGAGCCATGCCGGTGTCACTTTGGGGACAGGATAAAACATCCGAAAAAAAGATTTGGGCCAAGCTGGTTCATCTCAGTTACAATATGTGGGAAGATAACGTTCCGCTAAAATACAGAGATGAAAATTATGAATGCACAACTTGTCAGGAAGCAAGGGAGTGGGCACACCCTTACAGATCGTTTCTAACCTTTGATGATAAAACATGGAATACACTGCTGAATGATATGGCTTCATCAGGAATAAATATGGTTTTGCTTGATTTGGGCGATGCCGTTCAGTACGAAAGCCATCCTGAAATTGCAGTGAGGGGAGCATGGACAAAAGAGAAACTGAGAGCAGAACTGGCAAAAATGCGCAAAATGGGACTGGAACCCATCCCAAAACTGAATTTTGCAACCACGCACGATATTTGGATGGGGGAATACTCTCGAATGGTATCAACAAAAAAATATTATGAGGTTTGCAGTAATCTTATTGCCGAAGTAATTGAACTGTTTGAAACTCCGCGTTTTTTCCATCTGGGAATGGATGAGGAATTAGCGGGGTATCAGCGTAGTTTCGACCATGTTGTTTTACGGCAGAATGATTTGTGGTGGGGCGATCTCTATTTTTTAATGGGTGAAACCGAAAAGCGAGGTGTAAGATCATGGATATGGTCTGATTATGCTTGGCACAATCCTGATAAGTTCTTCAATAAAATGCCAAAATCGGTTTTACAGAGCAACTGGTATTACGGTGCAAGGTTTGATGTGGAACAGCTTTCAGAAAATAACCAAACCTATATCAGACTGTATGATAAACTGGAACAGTTTGGTTATGATCAGGTACCGACTGGAAGTAATCATTCAAACGACGAAAATATGGAAGGAACCGTTGATTATTGTAAAAAAGTAATTGATTCTTCCAGACTGAAAGGATTTATGACTGCTCCCTGGAGGCCGATTCATCCGGCTTGCCTCGAACAGCATCAAAATGCCATTAAACAGTTACAGCGGGCTATAAAAAAATTTGGGTAATTTTAATTTTTTTGTTTATCAGACTGAATTTTTTATGATTATGTGAGATTCAGTCTGATATTAGTTTTGACCATAAGATTTATAATGAAAAGTCTTTTTTGTTGGTCAATTTGGTATTACAGTTTGATTTACAATAAATAAAAATGAAAAAAAAGTTGTTTTTTATTTTTTCATTTTGAAAATAGTCTCAAAAAGAGAATAATTAAGAAAATTATTCCTAATTTGGCATTGTTTTTAACTTCACGAATAAAAGCCGTATAATTAATGATTAGTCAGGATAATAAAAAAAACTATAAAATTTTTATTGTTGAGGATAACAAGCTTTATGCACAGGTGTTAAAAAAGCAACTTACTGATCAAAATTATCAGGTAAAAGTTTTTTACAATGGAAATGACTGCATAACCAATCTTAACGATCAGCCCGATGTAATTACTCTCGATTATACTTTGCCCGATATGACCGGGTATGAAGTGTTGAAGGAAATTCAGAAAAAGTCTGCCAAATCACATGTTATTGTTATTTCAGCTCAGGAAAGCATTAATACTGCAATTGAATTAATGAAAAACGGGGCCTATGATTATATCATGAAGGCACCTGACACCAGAGAAAAGCTTACTAATGTTATAAAAAACATATATCAGGCGGATCAGTTAAAGCAGGAAAATGAAAGATTAAAAGATGCTGTAAAGGAGCATTACAGTTTCAGAAAGCTTATAAAAGGGAACAGCCGCGAAATTGATCATGTTTTCAGTTTGATGGAAAAAGCTGTTCATACAAATATTTCTGTTTCAATATATGGTGAAACCGGAACCGGTAAGGAGCTGGTAGCCAAAGGTATTCATTATAATTCTTTGAGAAGCAGCAAACCATTTATTGCCATAAACGTGTCTGCAATTCCTGACGGACTGATTGAAAGTGAATTGTTTGGCCACGAAAAAGGGGCTTTTACAGGTGCCGATTTTCAAACAGCGGGAAAATTTGAACTTGCCAATTCAGGAACTCTGTTTTTAGATGAAATAGCTGATCTTGACCTGAATGTTCAGGCGAAACTGCTTAGAGTTCTTCAGGAACGTGAAGTTGTGCGTTTGGGTGGAACAGAGGTGATTTCTTTGGATGTCAGGATTTTAACGGCAACACATAAAAATCTGGCAATTTTGGTAAACGAAGGTAAATTCAGGCAGGATTTATATTACAGGCTTTTAGGCCTGCCTATTGAACTGCCGCCGTTAAGGCAAAGGGGAAATGATATAATATTGCTTGCCAAACATTTTGTAAATGAGTTTTGCAAAGAGAACAACATGACCCCTAAAAATATTACCGAGGAAACCAGGCAATTGCTTCGTACTTACCATTTTCCGGGAAATATTAGGGAACTGAAAGCAGTAATGGAGCTGGCATGTGTTATGACAAACAGCGATAATATTAAACCATCGCATCTGAATATGAGTGTTGATGAAAATGTTCAGAATCTGCTTTCAAGAGAAAAATCGCTGGAAGAATATAATTTCGATATAGTAAAACACTTTCTTAATAAGTATAATCAAAATGTAAGACTGGTTGCAAAAAAGCTTGGAATCGGCAAATCTACCATCTACCGGATGATGCAAAAAAAAGAGTTTTCGGTGAATTAACCGGAAATCGAAAAACCAATAAAAATTTTCGATTTTTTCAGTATAAATTTTTGTTCCACAATAAATATTTTTACATTTGCAATGCAATACGTTCTGTATTGCTTGTGTGTTTGGGGGTTAACTTAAGGGCGGCTGTTGAGCTGCCCTTTCTTCTTTAAATTCTTCAAATGATAGCTCAAATCTCATAATTGTTGATTATTTTCGTGAATAGTTGGGAAATAAATTACATTTTAAATGCAGATTGCTGAGAATCCGGAAATAGCACTTATTTATTTTGTCGGTACCTTTGGAATGATAATTCTTGCAGGTTCAATTTTTTTCTTTTTTGTTACATACCAAAAGAGACTTTTAAAGAAAGAACTGGAAATTAACAAAATTAAGGCTGAACAGCAGGAAGAGATTCTTAAAAATACAATTCTTGCTCAGGAAAAAGAGCGCAGGCGCATTGCCGGAGACCTTCATGATGAGGTTGGTGCCATGCTTTCGGTTGTAAAACTGAATGTTTCCAGATTTGAAAGAAAATCAGATAATAAAGATGTCGTGAATCTGGCAAATGAGACAAAAACCTATCTTGAAGAAGCAATTACGCAGGTTAGAAGAATTTCGCGTGACCTGATGCCGCCCTCGCTTGAAAAACTCGGTCTTGATTTTGCCATTGAGGAGCTTGCAGGCCGGATTGACAGAACCGGAAACATTAAAACTATTTATTTTAAAACCGGAGATTATTTCAGATTCGACGGTAAAAAGGAGCTGGCACTTTTCAGAATAATTCAGGAATTGCTTAATAATGCAATAAAACATTCCGGGGCATCTGAAATTTTTATTAAAGCCAGATACTCTTCAAATAGTCTCGCAGTTTCTGTTTCCGATAACGGAAAAGGATTTGATACTGAAAGTGTGGTTTCGGAAGGTTTGGGACTTAAAAATCTTGAAAGCCGTGCCAATATGTTAAATGCAAAAATGAAAATAAAATCTCATCCCGGAAAAGGTACGGTTGCCATTATTTTAATTAACTCAATTTCTTAAATCATGGAGGAAAAAAGTATTACTGTTGCAATTGCCGATGACCATAACCTTTTCAGAAAAGGAATAATTTCATTGCTGGAAGAAAATCCGAAGGTAAAAGTTGTTTATGAAGCAGGAAATGGTGCTGAACTTCTTCATCTTTTAAATAACCCGGATACTTTTCCTGACGTTGTTCTTTTGGATATTGAAATGCCTGTAATGGACGGCATGGAAGCACAAAAGAAAATAAAAAAACTGTATCCGGAAATGAAGGTTATAATTCTTACCATGAGGGATGACGAGCAGTTTATTTTATATATGATTTCTGAAGGTGTGAATGGTTATTTATTGAAGGATGCCGAGCCGGAAGAGTTGGAAAAGGCCATTGAAAAGGTTGTGGTAAATGATTTTTATTTTCCCGACTCAATGGCAAAACTTTTAGTCAGGAATATTGGCAGAAAGAGACCGGTAAATCATGAATTGCCTGAATTTACTGAACGTGAGCTTGAAGTGCTGGAACTGATATGCAGGGAACATACTGCAACCGAAATTGCTGAAAAATTGTCTATAAGTCCCAGAACGGCAGAAGGACACCGAAGTAACCTGCTTGAAAAATCAGGATCGAAAAATATAGCCGGTCTGGTTGTGTTTGCACTTAAAAATAATCTCGTTTTTATTGATTGAGTTTGTAACAGGAGAATTGATTTTGTCTTTAAATAAAAAAAGGGGTTCAGAACGAACCCCGGAAGTGATTTAATGTAACTTTTGGGTCATATGCCTAAAAATGAATGTGTGTAGAAAGATTAAGGCAACGACTTTTAAAAGCTGCTTTTTCAAGTATAAAACCTACTTTTGTGATGATTGGGAAAATATCTTTGTTTTCAAATAACTTACTAATACAAATTTCCAAAATAAACCAACTGCCGACTAAGAGTAATAATACCTGTTTTAACCGGGTAGAAATACCTGATTTTACTTTA
>CAZXTX010000203.1:0-4105 GCA_964643695.1 uncultured Mariniphaga sp.
CATCTGAAAGAGCTTAAACATGCAGGTTTGATTCAGGGAGAAATTGAAGCTCCCTATATTAAATATTGCATCAACCGCGAAAATTGGGAGAAGGCTCAATGTATGATTCAGGAATTATTTGATTCGGAAATTAAGATTAAATCAAATCAAAATTGTTAGACAAAATGAAAACAAAATTTTTCTTTCTAATTCTAATTACCATGCCTTTTTCAGCATGTTCTCAAAGTTCACAACAGAAGACCAGCGAACAATCCAGTGTTGAGGGAAGTGAAAATCCAAACCTGAAACTGCAAGTCTATTATTTCCATTCCACAAACCGATGTATTACCTGCAACAGTATTGAAGAAAATGTAAAACAGGTATTAGAAAGGGATTTTAAAGATAAAATAGAGCAGGGTATTATCAATTTTAAAATTCTAAATGTAGATGAAAAAATTAACAAAGCATTAGCGAAAGAACATCAGGCTGCGGGAGCTGCACTGCATTTAGTTACATTAAATGAGGGTGAGAAAATCGATAACGACCTCACCAACTATGCATTTTCCTATTCGCGTAATCAACCTGAACTGTTTCAGCAGGGAATAAAGGACACCATTAATTCATTGCTGAAGTAACCAATGGAGTTTCTACAAAACATTCTTGACGGAAGCAATTTTCCCATCCTGTCAGCCTTTATTTTAGGATTGATGACTGCCATAAGTCCGTGTCCGCTTGCTACCAATATTACTGCCATTGCTTTTATCGGCAAAAACATTGAAAACAAGAGGATGGTCTTTTTCAACGGTCTTATGTACACAGCAGGCAGAGCTCTAATTTATGTTTCACTTGGCGTGATGCTCTTTTTAGGGGCAAGTAAATTTCATCTGTCTTCGTTTGTTCAAGGTAATGGCGAAAAGTTTTTGGGTCCTCTGTTGGTAATTATCGGCTTTTTTATGCTCGATTTTATCAAAATAAACTTTCCCGGATTGGGCAAGATTACCGACAGGTTTCAAAACAGCAATAAAAAAGGAAGCTCAATAAGTGCTTTTTTGTTAGGGATGCTATTTGCACTGGCTTTTTGCCCGTATAGCGGCGTGCTCTATTTTGGCATGTTGATTCCCATTACGATAGCAAGCCCCTCCGGACTGATTCTTCCGTTAATTTTTGCGATTGCAACCGGATTACCTGTAATCATCTTTGCCTACCTGATTGCCTTTACGGTATCAGGTGCAGGAAAATTATACAACCAGCTTAAATTTTTCGAATTATGGTTCAGGCATATTGTTTCAGTCATCTTCATTTTAGTCGGGTTGTATTACATCTATATTTTTTACATCAAATAATAAGCGAAAAAATGAAAATACTTATTCTTTGTACAGGCAACAGTTGCCGAAGCCAGATGTCGCACGGTTTTCTGCAATCGTTCGACAAAAACATACAGGTTTTCTCGGCAGGAACGGAACCAGCCAGACAGGTTAATCCAACCGCAGTAAAAGTAATGCATGAAGTTGGTATTGACATCAGCCGCCACACACCAACTCAGGTGGATAAGTATCTGAACGACACCTGGGATTACGTCATCACCGTTTGTGACGACGCAAATGAAACCTGCCCTGCATTTTCTGGAAAAGTGAAAACCCGTTTACACATCGGTTTCGAAGATCCCACTTACGCCACAGGAACAGACGAATTCATCCTGAGTGAGTTTCGCCGTGTCAGGGATGAAATTAAAACTGAATTCAGAAAATTTTATAACGGTTTAAACCTCTGATTATGTTTCCCGACAAACTAACTGCAATTGCGAATTACTGCATTGTCTATGCATTTTTCTCACAATCAGTGACTCGTTTTTTTAATGAAAAATTGCTGCAGACAACAACCGGCCGGCAACTCTGTATTTTAAACAAAAATATTTTTTAAAACACAACACGTAAATTCGTTTATGGAAACTAAAAAAGAGTTAAAAATCCTTTTGTGGATTATTGTAATTTTCGGAGCGGCATTCTTCCTGCCAATCGAAAGTGCCACATTCAATACTGCAATTGCAGCCTCCTTTGATCTGGTAAAATGGTATGCCCGCGAACATGTGGTTCTGTGCCTGCTGCCGGCATTTTTTATTGCAGGCGTTATTTCGGTATTTGTCAGTCAGGGTTCAGTTTTACGATATTTTGGTGCCAATGCCAAAAAATGGCTGGCATATTCGGTAGCATCAGTTTCAGGCACAATACTGGCTGTTTGCAGCTGTACGATACTCCCGCTGTTTTCTAGTATTCACAGGCGCGGCGCAGGATTGGGACCTGCCATTGCATTTCTCTATTCAGGCCCGGCAATCAATATTCTGGCCATTATCCTGACTGCTCGTGTGCTGGGCTTTGAAATGGGCGTTGCGAGAACTATCGGTGCCATCACTTTCAGTATAATCATCGGCCTGGCAATGTCCCTGATTTACCGGAAGGAGGAGCAGGTAAAAAAAGAGGAGCAGATGAATATTCAGATACCGCCCGAAAAGAGACCTGTATGGCAAACCTCATTTCATTTTTTCACTTTGGTGCTGATTCTTGTTTTTGCCAACTGGGGAAGTCCGTCTGCTGGCGATACATCAGGTGTCTGGTATTATATATGGGCATATAAATGGCACATAACCGGATTTTTCTCAGTATTGTTTGGCTATTCGCTGATAAGTTTTCTGAAAATTAAATGGCAGTGGGTTCTTTTAGCTGCGGCAGCAACAGTTGCATCGGTGTTCATATCATCACATTTCATTGAAAATACCAAACTTACACCTTTGGTTCCGATGGTTACGGGCATTGCAGCATTGAGCCTGATTACGCTGTTTGACAAATCGGATGCGGACAACAGGGAATGGACACTCGCATCGTGGGAATTTGCCAAACAGATACTGCCGTTGCTTGCCATCGGTGTGGTTACTGCCGGATTTCTGCTTGGATCTACACATGACGGAAACAGCATTGCAGGAGTGATTCCAAATGAATGGATTCAATGGCTGGTTGGTGGTAATTCCGTTTTTTCCAACTTCTTTGCTTCGGTGGTAGGAGCATTTATGTATTTTGCCACACTCACGGAAGTGCCTATTATTCAGGGACTGACAGCCTCAGGCATGGGTAAGGGGCCGGCATTGGCGTTGTTGCTGGCCGGTCCTTCACTGTCGTTACCCAATATGCTCGTAATCCGCGATGTTATGGGAACTCAAAAAACAATAGTATATGTTATATTGGTAGTAATACTCTCAACAGCAGCAGGATTAGCATATGGTGCAATATAAATAAACAGAAACGAGAACTTAATAAACATTCTCTGTTAGTGTGAAATAGAAAACCATATCACAAACCATTTAAATAAACATTGAAATATCCTGTTTTTCATAACAGCATCCCGATATAAATAGTCATTAATTCTTTTTTGTTCTCTTATAATTTAGTTAAATTCTTAATTTTACAGAAAAAAGCAGAATAATGGCAAAAAAGATATTGGTAACCGGAGGAACCGGATATATTGGTTCACATACAGTGGTTGAACTGCAGGAGGCCGGATATGAGGTAATAATAGTTGACGACCTTTCCAATTCGGGTATTGGGGTACTGGATGACATTGAGAAGATTACAGGACAAAAACCTGAATTTGAAAAATTTGATTTGGCAGACAGTAAAAAAACCGATGATTTCTTCTTCCGCAATCCCGGAATTGAAGCAATCGTTCATTTTGCCGCATCAAAGGCTGTTGGCGAATCGGTGGAAAAACCACTGCTTTATTACCACAACAACCTGGTTTCAATGATTAATCTGCTGGAATGTCAGATTAAATACGGTGTGAAACACATGGTTTTTTCCTCGTCATGTACGGTTTACGGACAACCTGAAATACTGCCGGTTACCGAAAAAACACCGAGAAAAGATGCCGAATCGCCATACGGAAACACAAAGCGTATAAATGAAGATATTCTGCAGGATACAATTGCCGCAAATCCACAGCTCAACGGAATTGCACTGCGCTATTTCAATCCGGTCGGGGCTCACTCCTCCGCACTTATTGGCGAACTGCCGCTGGGCGTTCCCCAAAACCTTGTGCCGTTTATAACACAAACTGCCGCAGGAGTTCGTGAGGAACT
>CAZXTX010000203.1:4205-5924 GCA_964643695.1 uncultured Mariniphaga sp.
ACCATTGCAAACCGTGAACTGGGCTGGAAAGCTGAAAAGGGACTGGAAGAGATGCTTTCATCGGCATGGGCATGGGAAAAACAACTGAGAGGCCTGTAACTGATTTTTAACCTTAAAATTAAAACTTTAAAAAATGAAAAATATTCTTATCACAGGCGGGGCGGGATTTATAGGATCACATCTTGTACGGCTGTTTGTCAATAAATATCCGGAATACAATATTGTCAATCTGGACAAGCTGACCTATGCAGGGAATCTGGAAAATCTGAGAGATGTTGAAAACAAGCCCAATTACAAATTTGTAAAAGGCGATATTGTTGATGAAAAATTCATAATTAAATTATTTGAAGACAATCAGTTTGATGCAGTTATTCACATGGCTGCCGAATCGCACGTTGACCGTTCAATTTCCAATCCGACGGAATTTGTTTACACCAACGTAATCGGAACTGTGAACCTGCTGAATGCAGCCCGTCATATCTGGAAAGACAGTGAGGGGAAACTGTTTTACCACATCTCCACTGATGAGGTTTACGGCTCACTTGATGATGAAGGACTTTTTACCGAGCAGACAAGCTACGACCCGCACAGTCCTTATTCTGCATCAAAAGCAAGCTCCGACCACTTTGTTCGTGCCTACCACGACACTTACGGGCTTCCGGTTGTTATTTCCAACTGTTCAAATAATTACGGTTCATACCAGTTTCCTGAAAAGCTTATTCCGTTGTTTATTCACAACATCAAAAACAACATTCCGCTTCCGGTTTACGGCAAAGGCGAAAATGTCCGCGACTGGCTGTGGGTTGAAGACCACGCTGCCGCAATCGATATTATTTTTCATAAAGGGCGAACCGGTGAAACCTATAATATTGGCGGCTTCAACGAATGGAAAAACATTGACCTCATCAGGGTAATGTGCCGCGTAATGGACAAAAAACTCGGCCGCCCGGAAGGTGAATCGGAGAAACTGATAACTTTTGTGAAAGACCGTGCCGGGCACGATATGCGCTACGCCATTGATTCCACAAAAATTAAAAATGAACTGGGCTGGGAACCTTCACTGCAGTTTGAGGAAGGAATCGAAAAAACAATCGACTGGTATCTTGAAAATGAAAAGTGGCTTAACAATGTAACCTCCGGCGATTATCAGAAATATTATGAAGAGCAGTATGTGAAAAGATGAAATAATCTGAAACTTCCAGAATATATCCGTTCTCAGTTTAGCGTATAATTATACAATTTTCCGCCTTCGCTGCCTGTTATAAGATTCAGACTTTCTGAATTATCACTAAGTTTTCCGATGCTGAATCTGCTGTTGCCCTGAAGCGGAAATCCCGAATGAAGCCTGCCGTCGGGATTATACAAATATATACGGTTGGAAACGGCATCAACTATTCCGATTTTTTTCCGGTTATCAGGGAAAGTATAAATCTCAGGACGGTATTTTATCGGGTTACTCAGCTTTTTACTGAATAATCTTTTTCCTTTTTCATCGGTGACGGTGAGCTCATTGCCGTCGGCAAAAATAAAATCGGGAATACCGTTGCCATCAATATCATCAATCACAAAGAAATGATTGCTGCTGTATCTTCCGGATTTCTTCTCTTCACTTTTTCCATCCGGTAATATGTAGTAAACCTTTCCGTCTTTGTCGGTTATTACAAATTTTGGTTCACCGGTAACTAAAAATGAAACGGGATTATTGCTTAAATTAAATTT
>CAZXTX010000204.1:0-5878 GCA_964643695.1 uncultured Mariniphaga sp.
AAAAGACATAAAATGGCTACGCATAAGCGTAAAAAAAGATTACGTAAAAATCGTCACAAAAAGAAGAAATAGCTTTTAACAGGAAGATTTTTAAATGAATAGCAGATTAAACCTAAGGAATACCCCTTAGGTTTAGTCTGTTATAAAAAGTAAGTATTTTAATTTAACAGTATTAATATTTTAGGTTGTGAGTAGTGATTTAATTATTGATGTCACTCCATCCGAAATTGTTATAGCATTACAGGAAAATAAGAAACTTGTTGAATTAACCAGAGAGAAAAGCGGAGCTAAATTTGCTGTAGGCGACATTTATCTGGGAAGGGTCAAAAAGATTATGCCCAGCCTTAATGCAGCATTTATAGATGTAGGTTACCAAAAAGATGCGTTTTTGCATTATCTTGACATGGGGCCGCAATTTGCTACGCTGAATAAGTTTTTACGTACAGTAACTTCAAAAAAGAGCAGAGTTACCTCCATTTCAAAAATTCAGTCGGAACCTGACATTAATAAGGAAGGCAGAATAACTGAACTTTTAAAAGTAGGGCAGTCAATTTTGGTGCAGGTAGCCAAAGAACCGATCTCAACAAAAGGTCCAAGGCTTACTTCCGAAATTTCAATTGCCGGAAGGTATATGGTTTTAATGCCTTTTAACGATAAGGTATCGGTATCTCAGAAGATAAAATCCAATGAAGAGAAAAACAGGTTAAAAAAACTTATTCAGAGTATTAAGCCCCGCAGATACGGAATAATAGTAAGAACCGCTGCAGAGGGCAAAAAGGTGGCAGAACTTGATCAGGAACTGCGCAGCCTTGTGAGTAAATGGGAAACAACTTTTCAAAAGCTCAGGCGGGCACAAACCGCTTCCCTTATAATTGGCGAAATTGATCGCGCAACAGCCCTGCTTCGTGATATTTATACTCCGGATTTCAACAGTATTATTGTAAATGACCAGTCGGTATGTGATGAAATAACCGATTACATAGGCAGTATTCAGCCCGATAAGAAAAAAATTGTAAAACTTTACAGAGGGCATAAACCAATTTTTGAGCATTATGGAATTGAAAAGCAGATAAAAGCTTCGTTCGGAAAAACGGTTTCTTTTAAAAATGGTGCCTATTTAATCGTTGAGCATACCGAAGCATTTCACGTAATAGACGTTAACAGCGGAAACCGCGCAAAAACTGCAGGAGATCAGGAATCCAGTGCTCTGGATGTTAATCTTGCAGCTTGTGATGAAATAGCCAGACAATTGAGGCTAAGGGATATGGGGGGCATAATCGTAATAGATTTTATTGACATGCATGTGCATGCAAACCGGCAAAAGGTGTATGAGCACATGAAAGAGGTTATGGCGAAAGACCGTACCAAACACAATATTTTGCCGCTGAGCAAATTTTGTCTTATGCAGATAACCAGACAGCGTGTCAGGCCCGAAGAAATTATCGATACGGCAGAGAAGTGTCCGTCATGTAACGGAACCGGAAAAATTACACCAACAGTATTGTTTGCTGACGAACTGGAAAGCAAGGTGAAATATATTTTAAAAGATTTAAATAAAAAGAAATTATCTCTGCAAGTTCATCCGTATGTTGCCGCCTATCTGACAAAAGGAATAATTAGCTTAAGAATCAAATGGTTTCTGAAAAATTTCAGGCTGGTAGAAGTTGTTTCTGATACTTCATTGTCATTTCTTGAATACCATTTTTTTGATGAAAATCAGGAAGAAATAATATTATAGAAAAGCCGGGAAACCGGCTTTTTTGGGTTATAGAGCTAATTAATGAAACTCAAAACAATAATATTCAATCTTTGTTCTATATGAGAATATATAACTTATAGATATTTTTTATAAAAAAACGCAAAAATGAAGAAATTAACTTTATTATTATTTTCAGTTTTTATCTCATTACAGATTTTTTCTCAAATTATTGAGCCTATAAAATGGAGCTTTGATTCGAAACAAAACGGCAGGGAAGTGGATTTGATATTTGAAGCAGTTATTGATGAGAACTGGCATTTATACGATACAAATCTTCCTGACGGGGGGCCGGTTCCAACTCAGATTGTATATGAAGATTCACTGCTTTTTGATTTTACCGGAGAATTGGAAACTAACCCGCAGCCGATAGAAAAATTTGATAATATTTTTCAGCTCACACTTCGTTATTTCAGTAATAAAGCTGTTCTAACCCAAAAAATAAAGCTAAAGTCTGATGATCCCGTAGAAATAAATGGATATGTGCTGTTTATGGGGTGTGATGACGAGATGTGTCTTCCTCCGAATGAAGCCGAATTCTCATTTAGTTTTAATCAGGTTGCTCAGTCGGGTAAAGAGTTGTCAGATACCAAATTAACCCCGGGTACAACATCCGGTTCATCCAGCGGACAAACATTATGGCTGTTCATTCTTATTTCGGCAGTGGCAGGCCTGGCAGCTATTTTTACCCCTTGTGTTTTTCCCATGATACCTATGACGATTTCTTTTTTTATGCGTGGGAGTGATAACCGTTCGAGGGCAATCAGAAACGGATTGTTTTTTGGTTTGTCAATAGTTTTGATCTATTCGCTTTTGGGTGCGCTTTTTACCTTTGGCCTGTTTGGCCCCAATGTTGGAAATATTTTGAGTACACACTGGATACCGAATCTGTTGTTTTTTCTGCTTTTTCTGATTTTTGCCATTTCATTTTTCGGAGCTTTTGAAATAGTTCTTCCCGGAAGTCTGGTTAATAAAACAGATTCAAAAGCAGAACAGGGTGGCCTTACCGGTGCGTTTTTTATGGCACTTACCACTGTAATTGTATCTTTTTCATGTACCGGCCCGTTTATCGGTGCACTTATTATTGAAGCAGTTCAGGATGGGGGAACACGTCCGCTGATTGGGATGTTCTTCTTCGGACTGGCATTTGCCCTTCCCTTTACACTGCTTGCAATATTCCCGTCGGCACTGAAAAAACTGCCAAAATCGGGTGGCTGGCTAAATTCTGTAAAAGTGGTTTTTGCTTTTATACTTTTAGCTTTCGGTTTAAAATTTCTGAGTAATATTGATCAGGTATATGGCCTCAATTTTATCAGCAGGGATGTGTATCTGGCTGTATGGATTGTTTTGTTCTTTCTGCTTGGAATGTATTTTCTTGGTAAAATCAAATTTTCTTTCGACAGTGATATTTCTCATATCGGAACCGGAAGGTTCTTTCTTGCAGTTGCAACTTTTACTTTTGTGGTTTACCTTTTTACCGGTCTGCTGGGTGCACCATTAACTTCAATATCTCCGCTGCTTCCGCCTCAAAGTGCTTCAGTGGTGCATATGGCGGCATTACCCCAAACTACGGGTGAAACACAAAGTGAACTGTGCGGTACGGCAAAGTATGCCGATAAACTGCATTTGCCACATAATCTGAACGGATATTTTGATCTGGAGCAGGGAAAAGCCTGTGCAAAAGAACAGGGGAAACCTGTGTTTCTTGTGTTTAAGGGGCATGCCTGTGCCAATTGCAAAAAAATGGAAAACGGTGTGTGGGCTGATTCCCGTGCACTGAAGCTGCTTTCTGAAAAATATGTTATTGTTGCTTTATATACTGATGACAGGACAAATTTGCCCGAAGCAGAGTGGATTACCTCTAAAAATGATGGTAAGGTTAAAAAAACAATGGGCAAAATAAATCTTGATTATCAGATTGAAAAATATGCAACCAATAGTATTCCCTTTCATGTGATTATTGAACCCGACGGAACGGAGCATATGCTTGGAGTTACTTTTAATGACGATGAGTTTGTCGGTTTTCTTGAGAAAGGCATTTAAAAACTGTAACAGCAGTTTTTAATATATTTTGTTTTAGAATTTTATATATTTTTTATCGACTATCAAAATGGATTTATCTAACTGGTTATTCTGGAATGTTGACACACAACTTGATTTTGTTTCCCCCAAAGGCAAATTATACGTTAAAGGTGCTGAAAAGCTTCGTCCTAAGTGGACAGAACTGACCAGCCTGGCAGAAAAGCATTCAGTAAGGGTTGTAAATACGGCAGATTTTCATTATGCCAATTCTGCCGAGCTGGATTCAAACCCCGATTTTATCAATACATTTCCTGAACATTGTATGGCAAATACAAGGGGAGCAGGATTTGTAAAAGAGACCAAGCCCGAAAATGCCGTAATTTTTGACTGGGACATGGAGTATATGATTACACCTGAAATATTTACACAAAACAATTCACGTAATTTCGTTATCAGAAAGGATGCTTTTGATGTTTTTGCCGGAAATCCGCATACTGATACAATTTTAAAATATCTCAATCCTGAAACTGTTGTTGTTTATGGCGTTACAACAAACGTTTGTGTGGATGCGGCGGTTAAGGGGCTGGTTGGGAAAGTGAAAAAAGTATATGTTGTTGAAGATGCCATAAAGGAACTTCCAAATATTCCCATGCCTTTTGAAAGCTGGAATAAAAAGGGAGTTGAGATGATTACCGTTGATAAACTTAAAGAATTGCTGAATCAGAATTAGTTATTCAGATTTTCTTTTGTCTCTTTGTTTTCAGTCAGAAATCTTTCTTCGAGCAGATTACTTCGTTTTATTGATGAGCGGAGCCAGTTAAGTTTTATATTGTCTTTTTCATGACTGCTTAATTTCCAGTTAATTCCGGATTCTGTTTTTAGTTTTTGTGATAATTGGTAAAGAACGATTGCGGCTGATACTGAAATATTGAAACTTTCAGTGAATCCGTACATCGGAATTTTTAAAAATTCATCAGCCTGTTCTGTTATGGTTTGAGATATTCCCGGCATTTCGGAGCCAAAAACTATTGCTGCTTTTCCTTTTTGCAAATTAAAATCGGGCAGCAGGCTGTTGTTGATATGGGGGGATGTTGCAATAATGCGGTAACCTTCGTTTTTTAGTTTTTTCAGAGCTTCGGCACTGTTGTTTTCAGCCTGATTGTATTTGTGGAGGTTAAGCCATTTTGAAGCTCCCATGTCAACTTCCTTGTCAATGTTAAAGGTGTTTTTATTTTCGATTATATGTATATTTTGTATTCCGAAGCAGTCGCATGTGCGCAAGACCGCACTTGCATTTTGTGATTGGTAAATATCTTCAAGAACAACTGTTATATACGAAGTTCGTTGATTTAATACGTTGTCAAAAAGCTGAAGCCTTTCGGGAGTGACAAAATCTGATAGATAATTGATAAGTTTTTTTTTCATTGAAATTTGTATTTTACTAAAAAAGGGAAGCTGCAGCTTCCCCTTTTTAAAAATTCTGTATCTAATAACAAACCTTAAGATACTGAATCAGCTAAATCAGCTCCTGCTTTAAATTTTACAACTTTTTTTGCAGGAATTTGAATCTCTTTCCCTGTTTGTGGATTTCTGCCTGTACGTGCACTACGTTCGGTAACAGAAAAAGTACCAAAACCGATAAGGGTTAATTTGTCACCGCCTTTTAAAGCTTCGGTTGTTGCGCCAATGAAGGCATCAAGAGCTTTTTTTGCTTCAATTTTAGTCAGGCCAGCTCCGGCAGCCATTGCATCAATTAATTGTGCTTTGTTCATAAGTGAAAAATTAAAATAAATGAATAAATAAATTATTATAAATAAGCAAGTTATAATTTTTTTATTAAATGCTTCGTAATTATTAAACTTTCAGGATAAAATTTCTTACAAGTCAATAAAATCAATGTTTCCTGAGAGTTTTTTTATCGGAAGCTAAATTCTGAAATTTGTTTTAAAAAAACAACCATTATATGTCTTTTTTTTCAGCAAAACTGAAATTTTTAATGTTTAGGTTTTTTCTTTTGGAAAAAAAATCTACTTTTGTCGCACTCTGGAGAGATGGCAGAGTGGTCGATTGCGGCGGTCTTGAAAACCGTTGAACCGCGAG
>CAZXTX010000205.1:0-1772 GCA_964643695.1 uncultured Mariniphaga sp.
ATGAGAGCAAGACAGGCACTGCGTTTACTTTCGGTAATACAAACAGGAATTTCTACAGGAACTGTTTTAGGTATTGACCTTGAAAGAGGACTGCACGAAGCATATAAATTCGATTCTAAAACTGAAATGGATAAATATATTTATCCGCTCAGGAAATTGTTCCCGCAAACGATCGATATTGAGGCCGAAGATGAAAGAGCTCACAGCCATTTTATGCAGGTTATAAATGGCGAAGCACTTCTTAATACATTTCTAAACGAATGGGATTACTCTTGTTCCGTTAGTGAATGGCTTGATAAAAACTGCCTGAAACTCGAATGGTACAACGAGCTTCATAAAGCAACTAAAATTAATAACAAAGTAAATGAAAGTCATAAGAAAAGTTTTTTCAAGTTAATTGAAAGAATGACCGATTCGTACGATGCGCTGAATGACCTACTGCTTTCAGAAGGTGTTCACCGGCTGGTTCAGGGCGATCTTGACTCATTTTCAGCCATAAGTAAATTCATGTCAGAAGGAAGCGGGAATATCCCCTCTCCCACTATTCTTGATACTCCGATGGAACATGTGGTGGTATCAAATAAAGTTGCTGTTGCTTTGCCTCAAACTGACGAATTGATATTCAAACCAATGTGTCTGGCAGAACCGGGAGTTAACAGCTGGCTCGAACAGCTGACAGGGACAATGGACAATATTTATTTTTATGTAGCCATAACAGACAGTGACGAAAAAACAGTTTTTAAACAATGCTCACTAAAAGAACTTGATATTTCACCTGTTGAATATCTCTATCTCTCGAATAATGAGTTTACCTTTAAAACCTATCTGGAAACCCGCTGGAGGCTTAAAAACAACTGTTACCATGATGAAGTGAAGATTTATGACAGGGAGCCGGGATTAAACAGTGAAAACATTATTTATGACATCGATTCCAACAATAACGTATCAGATAAATTCAGTCTGTATGAAGATGAAATCAGAATCAACAATCTCAGAAAGATAATTTTACGCGGATATGCTCTTAAACCCAAAGACATGGTCATAGCATCAGTAAATGATGTTGATGATGAAAATGCTGTCGATTTAAATGATCTGAAATCCAGATATACACACCTTTGTGCATACTATTCACAATTAGAAAGTGATATGAATAAGTATGTATTGAAACTTAACAACATTCAGGTTTGTGATGATAATACACTTTTCGGTATGTATGAGCTTTTATGCCGCTGTGTTGAGTCAGGAATGATTAACTCTCTTCCTGCATTCAATTCAAATTTATTTTTGTTACAGATTGACAACGAAACAAATCAAACTGAATATCATATAAACCCCATAACAAGGCAAATTGAATTTGACAAGCGCATTGAAGCCCAGAAGGACTTTATTTCTTCATTTATTTATGCAAAAGAACAGGTAAAAGAACGAATAAAAGATGCTGAAAATATTGTAAGGGAAGTAACCGACGAATTGTATAATTCCGATCTGTACATTGAAGCTATTCAGGTTCTTATTCAGGAAAATTTTAAAATTATTCCAAAATACTTTTTAAATAACTTTTTATCCGGAGAGCAAGCAATCCAATACGACAATGTCCTGAAAAAGGGAATTTCATATTATTCAAATTTAGATGAATTGAAATTCAGCGAATGGCAATCTGATGTTGCAGAGGTTCGCGAAGGAATGAATACATGGAATCAAATCAGCATGTTTCAGGAAATTAACGGTATAAGCACCGGTAAAGCTTCAATTCTGCAAATGAAAACCGGCGG
>CAZXTX010000205.1:1872-5859 GCA_964643695.1 uncultured Mariniphaga sp.
AGAACACGGGAAACAGATTATGCAAAAGCCCTGTCGTTTGAAGTGCACGACCCTTTATGGATGCTTACCAGGCAGTGGCAGTTCTGCAGGTTTCAGGGAAACGATACCGGTTCTGCAGTAACTGCCAAAATAAAAATAAACAGGAAAAGGCTGGACAGCATCTACCTGAAAAACAATATGGATTCCGGGAAAAATTATTCTACTGATGTTCCTTTGGAATATGATGTTGAAAAACGAAACCGGATCATTACTCCATTTATCAGAATTGAATCGGCAATTCATTTTAAGAAAATGGCTGAGAAGTTAATTAAAGGATTATCACCCTTTGCAAAAATCTCGTCAGTTCAAAAGTCAGAATTGAAACAACTAATTCAAAAACTCATAAAACAATTTCCTTTAGACCCTTTTGTGCCTTTTGTTGATGATAAAGACAAAACAATTGATACTCTTAAAACTGAACAGAATGAGAATCTGCACCGTTTGTATGCCACTTATGGCAACCGGATTTTTGATGGTTACAAACTATTTCTGACAGATGACAAAGTTTTGAAAGATTTGTTAGATAAAAAATATTCAGTATTAATCACGGAATACAAAAATTGGTTCAGGAAAAAATATACACCAATAGAAAACGAAGAAGATAACTGCTGGAACGAACAAAAATTTGGTTATGACGTATCAATGGGTCAAGGCAAAAATTTATATGTTGCCGATAATTATCACACCGGCCGCTTATCATGGTATTCATTTGACAGTGATGGCGAAAACGGCTCCAAAAGCGAATTAAAAGAAGAAAAACTGTTTACATATCTTCCTGTTCCTGCCGATTTTCCCGGTGCACCAAACAGGCGTTTGTGGCAGTTCGAAGACGGAGAGGTACAATTCGGAAATTATAAAAACAGCGATTTTAATCTTCTGGCAAATGCAGTAATAATGCAATATACCTCTATGTACAGTAACGACTGGATGATTACTCCTCTTGAAGCTGAAGCAGGCACAATTCTGAATGTTGAAGGAATTCTTATTACCGACACATTTGGCGAAAGGGTTTTTATTGACACCTCGGCTGAAGAAACTGACAACAATAAAAATGATGTCGAGTTTTCCGACCGCTGGAGCCTGTTTGGAACTACTATGGCAAATGCATACCAGACCAATAACTTCTCATCCCAAAAAGGACTGCTGTTTCCTCCTACCCTTATCCGCACCGAAGAGAGCAGGCCTATTGAAGAAATTCAGTTTTTACGCGATGAAATGGCCAATATGGTCTGGGGTGTCGAAACAATTATTAACGACGGTTGTGGCAGCATCATAACAGGCCAAAATCTTTCGGATGCCGTACTTACAATTGTGGATGAACAAAAGAATAAAATATTTATTGATGAAAACGACAGTGAATATTTTTATCTCTTTCAGAACAGAGTACCTATCCACTGGATACCATTCCTGCCAAAGAAAATTAAGGGAGAAGTCAGGGAAATACTGTTTCAGCGCGGAAGAATGCCGGTGTTTTACAACGGGAAATATAATCCGGTGCGCCCTTCAACCGAACTTCTGGGAATAAAAACAATCACAAAATCCGGCAATAAAAAAGTAATCAAACCTCTGTTTATTAACGAAGAAGAGATAATAGGCTACGGAGTAAAAATAATGTTAACAGCTCAGCGTACCCGCTGGTTTCTTGGTGAAAGCTTTAACTGGACAGGTGCCAAAAAGGAAATCAGCCAGATTCAGGCAAACAGCGGACTAATGTTCGATGAACTTATCAGAAAAGAGACCGGAAAATCAATAACTTTAAAAGAAAAATGATATGATTACCGCAATTCACATAAACAGCACAGCCCCGTTTAAAATTAAAAATAGAGGGGAACCATATGAAATTGAAGATTTTGAACTTCTTTCAACTGTTTTGTCAGCTTTAATGTGGCGTAAAAAAAACGGTAAAATAAAACTATATACCGACCAAACCGCTTTTGAATATTATGATTCATTAGGTATTACCGATTTATGGAACGGTGGTATTGATAAAGAAATTCTGGAAAATATACCGGATTCAATAAATCAGGAAATTTTTTGGGCAGCTGCAAAAATTTTTGCTTTCAGAAATGAAAAAACACCTGTGGCAATGATTGATACCGATCTGATTGTGTGGGAAAATATCGGTAAATATTTAAAAAGTGAAAAAATTGCAGTTATACACAGGGAATATATTCATGATTATTATTTGCCGCAGGAAATGCTTAAAATACCTGAAGGCTATAAATTCGACGAAGAGTGGGACTGGAATGAATTACCATGCAACATGGCTTTTGCATATATTTCTGACAGTGAATATAAAGACAAATACACTTCAGAAGCAATAAAATTCATGACAAACAATAATGAATATCCTGACAATATGATTTCTCAAATGATTTTTGCAGAGCAACGGACTATTTCAATGGTTGCTAAAAAAATGGGAATACCGATTTTTCATTTTTTAGATGACCCGTTTCAAACCGACAATACAATTTTTTCCCATATCTGGGGTGCTAAGGATATTGCGCGAAATATGCCCGGACAGCGAAAATTGCTTTGCATATCATTAAAGAAAAAAATTGAAGAACTCTTCCCTGAATATTACGAAAAAATTGAAAATTTAAGTTTTGTGAGATTATCATAGAATAAGACAACTGATTATCATACAATACTTTGTTAAAAATTAATTAGACTTCGTATTATATAGCTGAACCGATTGAAATTCCGAATAGTTATAAGTAAACAATAGTATATCCATGAAAATTAAAAAAAGTTCTTTGTATCTTTAAAGATATCTTTGAACGATGTAATTAATCTGTATAATGGAAGTAAATAAGGAAATAAATTTTGATAAATCGGATTATTCTCAGTTAATTAATAAAATAGGAGACTTGCTTGATAACGGACGCAAAAAAGCAGCTCAATCTGTTAACACAATTCTTCTCCAAACTTATTGGGTAGTCGGGAGATACATTGTTGAATTTGAACAAAGCGGAGATGTAAAAGCAGAGTATGGTTCATTTTTATTTGAGAGACTTTCCAAAGACCTGACTCAACTTTATGGAAAAGGGTTTAGCCGATCTAACCTTTTGTATATGCGCAAATTATATCTGACATTTCCAAAAGGTGAGACGCTGTCTAACGTTTTAAGCTGGAGTCATTATTTTGAGATTTTAAAATTGGACGAAAGACTTGAAATTCAATTTTACATAAAACAATGTGAAAAAGAAAACTGGAGCGTAAGAGAACTTAAACGCCAAATGAAAAGTATGTTGTTTCATAGATTGGCTTTGAGCAAAGATAAAAAAGGTGTTTTAGAATTATCAGAAAAAGGACAAGATATTCAGAAACCGAGTGATATTTTGAAAGACCCATATGTTTTGGAGTTTCTTCAAATTCCACAAAACGAAAGACTTTTAGAAAATGACTTAGAAGAACGGTTAATTACTAATCTTCAGATATTTCTATTAGAACTGGGTAAGGGGTTTACTTTTGAGAAAAGACAATACCGAATTTCTATAAGTGGAAAACACTTTTATGTGGATTTGGTATTTTATCATCGTATATTAAAATGTTTTGTTTTGATTGATTTAAAACGTGGTGAAGTGAATCATCAAGATATTGGCCAAATGAACCTTTACCTTAATTATTTCAAAAAGGAAGTAAACGTAGAAACGGATAATCCCCCAATTGGTATTGTTTTAGGTGCAGAACAAGACCGAATATTGGTAGAGTACGCAACGGAAAACATTACTAATCAACTGTTTGTAAGCAAATATCAATTGTATTTGCCAAATAAAAAACAACTTGAAAATGAACTAAACAAACTATTACATAATTTTTAAAACCTGATTTTATCATTTAAAGGCATGGTTTACTAACTGTAGCTTTTTCCTGATTAACATATCTAACCCAATTGAAATACCGGACATAATATTAAAATGCAGTAGTGTGAAGTAGTATAAGAAA
>CAZXTX010000206.1:0-5854 GCA_964643695.1 uncultured Mariniphaga sp.
GTTCAGGATTAATCCGGCTGACAGGCTCTATTGTTCCGGTTATTTCAATGGCAGGTGTAAGCTGAGACTTCAGTTTTCCGGCAGATTCTGTTGCAACAACAACCGGTTTCCATGCAGAATCATCAAATCCGGAATTAGCCCAGCCATCAATCTCCTTTTGTGCATCATAATCCTCGCCGCCGTACAAGTTATTGAAAGTTACCGGACCTTCTGTACTTTTCCAAGAACTATCGGAAACTATAACTTCACTGCTGCCATCGGAATATGTAACAATCAGCTGCATCCAAAATGCAGGATTACCGAATGATGAACCGCCGCTTCCCCAGCTCCATCTGCCTTCTGTGCGACGAAAGTTCCAAGCTCCGTTCCCAAGCATTGCACTGGCAGTATTGGCACCTTTTTTCAGCATTGAAGTTACATCATAAGTGGAATATAAAACGGTTTCGCGGTAATCGGTAACACCGGGATCAAGCACATGGTTCCCGACCTTTTGTCCGTTCAGGAAAAGTTCATAAAAGCCACGTGAAGTAACAAACAGATATGCCTGACTGATTTTTTTATCGATGTTAAACTCTTTTCGTAACAGCGGACTTTTACTGACAATCTCTTCCTGAGTTGTAATCCATTCGGCCTGCCATTCGCTTTCATTTAAAATACCTGTGTGAAAAACAGAAGGCTTACTCTTAATTTCTGTGCCGTCATTGAGCCGGGCACGTACAAGCCAGTAATATTTTTTATTGCTGACCAAAGGCTTTCCGCTATATTCAATATTTACGGTTTCATTGCCCTGTTTTATTCCGGAATCCCAAACCAAACCGGTTTCCTTCTTTAGGTCAGATACAGATTCGGCAACAACAATCTGCCAGGCAGATTGCATAACATCACGTTCCGCTGAATTTATTTTCCATGAAAAACGCGGATTTTCAACATCAATACCAAGCGGCTCTGAAAGATATTCAACAGTTAAATCTGAAATTTCAGTTTCAGACAAACTAATGCACGAAGCCGAAAATATGGCGAAAAATAAAAAGGTAAAGGCTGATTTCATTTTAACGGTTTTTAAGTTTTAAATACAAAATATGATTTTTATTACAGAATTTATTCTTTAATGATGTTACTTAAAAAAAGATACAACCGGTTTTATGCCGAACTCCTTTGCAACAGGCATTCCTGCCCTGATATCATTAACGAGCGGGAATTCAACACCATAATTAAACAGTTCCCTGATTTCGTCAGGCGAATCGGTTCCGAAATAGTTTATATGAATTCCGTTTGCTTTCAGTTTTTTTGCAAAACCGGCAAAATCAGGAACAATTTTGCCTGCAAGCTGAATAAAACCGGCATCCATTTCAATTGTTCTGTTGACATAATCACTTCCTGATCCCTGTCTGTCCATATTGCATATTTTTATTTCAGGAACGGCTTTACGGGCTGCTTCGGCAGCTTCAGTACCGCAGGCAAGAAAAGCCTGATGCAGCCGTCCCTCCTCCTTTAAAATTTCAGCAATCATTACAGGAGTTTCACCACTGTCTTTAATATGTACATTCAGCCATACATTTAACGACATTTCGGCAAGAACCTCCCGAAAATGAGGAACTTTCACATTTTTAAATTCCGGTGATTTCCAGCTGCCGGCATCAAGTTTCCTGATTTCATCAAAAGTAAAATCCGAAACTTTACCTTTTCCGTTTGTGGTGCGATCAACGGTATTGTCGTGCATAATTACCAGCTGTTTATCCTTAGTAAGCTGAACATCAAACTCAATCATGTGGGCACCGGCTTTAACAGCTTCGCGAAAGGCAGGAATGGTATTCTCCGGATGTGTTGCCATTGCTCCGCGGTGGGCACAAAGACCGCGCTCAGGCATTTCAATTTCAGAATCAGGAACCCTTACAACAGGCATTACATGTCCTCTCTTTTCAACAATTTTTCCGTTTTCAAGTATTATTTCAACCTCACCCAAAAAATCAGGATTTTTATCGGCAACTTCATGCGGATGGCCTCCTGCCTGAGCTATCAATACCGAATTTTCAAGAATAGCGTCATTCAGCAAATTGTGAGAATGTCCACCGATAATTGCATCAAATGCAGGATAATCATTTGCAAGCTGAATATCATTCTTCAATCCAAGATGAGAAAGTGCCAGAAAAACATCCGATGATTCTTTCAGATGCAGGTATTTATCAACAGTCTGATTCAGGTCAAGCTGGATAACCCCTTCCCTGCCCGTATTGTCGGTTGATAATCCCAAAACTGCAATTTTACGGCCGGTAGTTGTGTTTAAAACAGTATATGGCAAAGGTTTAGGTAATTTATTGGTGCTTATTTCCATATTTGCGGCCAAAATCGGGAACTTTGCCTTTCGGAGAGCTGCTCCTGTATAATCGTTAATATATGCAAGGTCGTGATTTCCAAAAGTCATTATGTCGTATCCCATTTCATTCATCCGGTCAATCATTTCCATTGCTCTCACGCCATACCAGATGGTATCCTTTGTAATCGTATCATTGATGGTCCACTTTTTACCGTGTCTGACAAAAACATCGCCTGCCTCAAATAAAAACACATCGTTGTTAACGGCTCTGACTTCCTCAATCTTACGTGAATATTCATCCTGACGGTTTAAATCAAAATGCCTGTCGTTGGTATGAAGAATGACTATCTTTTCAGTTACCGGATATGAAATATCAATCCTTTCACCACTTTTTCCTGCCGGAATGAATACCCTGCCGGAACCCTGTTTTCCGCTTACTTCCAAAATATAAGGACGGTTTTGCCTTGCTTTTACCTGAAAAGTTCCGTCAGACTGAACAGAAGTCTGCTTAACTTGCTTACCGGTTTTCTTTCCCTTGTCTGTAATAATACTTATCTCAAGATTTCCCGGCGAATTGCCGGCTTTGTCGTTAATCACCCCAGTTAACAGTGCTTTATGCCCGTAACAACCTGATAAAAAAAGTACAATAAATATCAGAACCGGTAAGTTAGATCTGCTTTTACTCATTTTGAAGTTTCTATTTTTGATTATATAAATTCAATATGCGTGAAATTACATATTACATCTTTAAAACAGGTTCATTTATCAATAAAAAATTGAAAAAACATAAAACTTTAATGAATTTTGATGGATCAAATTTTATCCGACAATCTTGAATATTTGAAAATAAGAAATATGCTTCAAAATTTGTACATTTGGTAAAAAATGAATTATGATTATTGAAAGGACACAAGACGAAATTATTTTCAGATTCCCTAAAAATATGAATTTGGATGACCTGCAGGATTTAACTGATTTGTTTGAATATAAAGAATTAACAAAAAAATCTAAAACATCACAAAAGGAAGTTGATAATTTAGTGAAAACCATAAAAAAAGGGCGCTGGAAAAAAACAAAACAACAACTAAATAAATGAAAATAGTTGTTGATACAAATATTGTATTCAGTGTAATTCTTAACACGAACAGTAAAATTGCAAGAATATTATTACAACCAAGAAACAAACTTAAATTCTACTCGACTGAACAATTATCATACGAGATTAAGGAACACAAAGAAAAAATAAAAAGAATATCAAATTATTCTGATTTTGAATTAGACAGAATTATAATCCTAATAACAAGCAAGATAAGATTTATAAATGTACGACTAATTCCGAAAGAAATATATAAAAAATCGGAGTTTTTAACCGCTGATGTTGATATAGATGATACTGAATTTGTAGCTTTAACCGAACACATCAACGGAAAACTCTGGAGTTGTGATAAAAAATTAAAAAATGGTTTAAACAAAAAGGGATGGAATAAATTTGTAACCACTGATGATCTTTTTGAAAGAGTAATAAGACGTACAAAATAATCAGCTTTCCAAAATTCTTGTAATTCTCAGGTTAAAATAATAATTTTAAAGTGTTTTCAAAAATTACCGTCATGAACTTCAGAATTGCATTTTCCAGCTTAATTTTTGCGTTAATTCTATTATTATATTCCTGTACCGGCAACTCTTCAAAAAAACCGGTAAACTTTGTTGTTATCTACCTTGACGACATGGGTTACGGCGATTTAACCCAAACCGGCGCAATCGGTTATAAAACTCCCAATATTGACCGGATGTCGGCAAACGGTCTGTTTTTTACACATTACTATTCGCCGCAGGCTGTTTGCAGTGCTTCGCGGGCAGGACTGCTTACCGGATGTTATCCAAACCGGATAGGTTTTGCGGGTGCACTGAGCCACTCTTCAAAAACCGGAATTTCGGATAAGGAAGAGACAATAGCAAAAGTGTTGAAAAAGAAAGGTTATACAACTGCAATATTCGGAAAGTGGCATCTTGGGGTTCAGGATAAATTTTTGCCCACGCGCCACGGATTTGACGAATTTTACGGAATTCCCTACTCCAACGACATGTGGCTGCTGCATCCGCGCGGGCCGGGTGCTTTCCCCGACTTACCGGTTTTTGAAAACGAAACCATTGTAATTCCGGCAGTTACACCTGACGACCAGAAAAAGTTTACCACACAGTTTACCGAACGTGCGGTTGCCTTTATTCACAAAAACCATAAAAATCCGTTTTTTCTATATTTAGCACACCCTATGCCCCACGTTCCTTTATATGTTTCCGAAAAATTTGAAGGAAAGTCTGAACTGGGCCTGTACGGCGATGTTATGATGGAAATTGACTGGAGCGTGGGTCAGGTTATTCAGGCTTTGAAAGAGAAGAAAATTGAAGAGAACACACTTGTTATATTCACATCAGATAACGGCCCGTGGCTCAATTACGGCGATCATGCGGGCAGCTCTGGCGGTTTGCGTGAAGGCAAGGGAGTTTCATACGAGGGTGGCCAGCGGGTTCCGTGCCTCATGTACTGGAAAGGAACCATTTCGCCGGGAATAGTTAATAACGGACTCGTTTCAGGTATTGACATTTTGCCAACAATTGCCGAAATAGCCGGGGCACCACTGCCTGAAAATAAAATTGACGGAATCAGCTTACTGCCTCTCATTAAAGGCGAAACTGACGAATCGCCGCGAAAATCATTCTGGTATTACTACAGACGGAATAATCTGGAAGCTGTTCAGGATGGACGGTGGAAGCTTGTTTTTCCGCATCCGGGACGGACATATACAGGATTTGAACCGGGCAAGGACGGCAGTCCCGGACCGGTTGATGAGAATTTCCCCTACAAAGCCGGATTATATGATTTACGTCGCGATCCGGGCGAACAGTACAACCTCATTGAATATCACCCTGAAATAGTGGAGAAGCTAAAAAAAATTGCAGCCGAAGCACGTGACGAACTTGGTGACGACCTTACGGATGCTCCGGGTAAAAACCGCCGCGAACCGGGAAAGGTTAATTAAAATTTCAAACATTAAGCATTGTAAATATCGAAAAAGCGAGATGCCATAATCAGGCTTTACTAAAAATCCACTCTTCTTAACATTAAAGCTGAAAAGCTACTTTAACTGCTGAAAATTACCATGTTTCGCGATTTTTATGTATATTGTGAAATTTGTTGGCAAAATCAGTAAAATATAATATATCGACAAAAGTCGAAAAATGCTGAAGCGGAAAATGTCAGAAATATTTTTTAATAATAATAAATAAGCGAAAGGAATTTTAGAATGTATAGCAAAAAACAATCCGATTTTAAATCTCCCGATTTACAAAAAATGCAGGAAGTAATCATTAATCCTAGAACCCGTATATATGTAGAGGCAGGTATAGACCCGGATGAAGCAAGAGAGCGCTATCTTGAGCGACTGGAAGCAAGAAGGCCCTGATTATTCAGAGCCTTCTTGCTTTTATAGTGTGCCGTGCATGGTAATTAACTAGGTGGTGAAAGTCCACTATGGGGGT